>JBKPMK010000399.1:0-1295 GCA_046732115.1 Thermoproteota archaeon | reverse complement strand
ATCATAGAAATGCTAGATTATGGTTCCTCGATGGGTTGGACGCAACCAACTACAATGAATATAACGAAAAATATTCTGGTGCTTCGATGGAACGATGTCACTTCGTAGCAGTATGTGGATTTTTTGAATTATCTGGTACTCTTGTAAATCATGGACTGATAGATCAAGATCTTTATTTTGAAATATTCAATCCTACTCCTTTTTGGAATAAAGCCAGACCCATAATAGAAGGGATGAGAATCGATAGACCATATATCTACGAAAACTTTGAATCGTTAAATAGCAAGAGATTAACTTGGAAAAAAGAGAGGAGTATCAAAAGAAAAGCCATGACAACAAGAAGAATGTAGTATTCGACAAAGCATCAGACAAAAAATATAACAACACAATTTCGGGAAGAGATGTATTCAGTTCTAGGACAAATACATCATTTAATGTATATTACTGCATGGGAAGAAAGATAACTAATAGCAAATGCTCAAACATAGAAAAGCTACAATTAACAAAAAGAATGATAAATCTGAATCATTTCATTCATTACTTTCCCATAATCGTACTTTTTTTAAGGATAAGATATATACTCTTAGGGTGATCAATGAATTATCATCCAAAGCGCTAGAGAAGGAATGCTGTGAATCTTACTTGCTTGAGACATAAAAATACATAATACACAAGGTTAAAGTAATAACAATTTCTTCGAATCTATAAGAAATATAAAAAAATTAATCTGTTTTCAAAATATTGTATATATTTAACCATTAGGTTTAACTTACTCCTTTTTGCAATATAGATATGTTAAATTCACAAGCTTCTTCCGCTAAAAAGATTATAGAAGGTCAGATAATAGTAAGGATTAATGGTACATTACCGGATATTTCGACTCTAGGTAGTGAGGAAAAGTCAGAAAGAGCAGCAGAGGTAAAACGACAAGGTATAAGTACAAACACTTCTTGCTCGCTATTTGCTAAAGTTGAAACCGACCAAAAAATTTTTCATATACTTATAGATGTAGGTCAAGGCATAGTTGATAGCATCGAAAAAGGTACTTCGGACCTTGGGTTTAATTCATCATCATCATTTTTTCCTGATGCTCTATTAATAACTCATTCGCATGACGATCATATTAAAGAGCTGCCTATACTGATAAACAAAGTTGATAACTCGAGCAAGAATTTGAAGATATTCTGTACTTTAGAGTGCCGTGATCAAGTTATCAAAAAGTTCCCACAACTTTCTGAAAAAACAACTAATAGCAATAGAGTATCGTTTAACATAGTACAGCCAGACCAAACTTT
>JBKPMK010000398.1:0-3151 GCA_046732115.1 Thermoproteota archaeon | reverse complement strand
GAAAAGAGCTTGAATTAAGTCCAGATGCTATTCTCGTTGGTGTGGGTGGTACATTGCGAGCTATAACAAGATATGATCAAGATTTGAATCATTATATCCTTGACAAAATTCACAATTATAGACTAGATTATGAATCTGTCGACTTAATTAGTAGGAAATTTTTTAAAATGACTGTAGATGAAATTGCTGGAATTGATGCTGTTGGAAACAACAGGGCAGAAACGATAACCGCTGGTTCGTGTATAATTAAGATACTCATGCAAAAACTTGGGTTCAACGTCCTTCTTGTAAGTGCTCAAGGACTTAGGGAAGGTATTCTTTTATCATTTTTGGAGTCACCACAACAATATGATAAAGAAAGTATAACTCAGAATAAAATTCAAAATCACATTCGAGTTAATTGTGAACTAGCAATAACTTCGAAGCATAGCGGAGACCTAATATCGCCACTAATTTCTAATAGGATATTCAAAGAAAAAGAATACCTAATTCTCAACTTGGCTATAAAACAAATGTCAAAGATACCCGCCACCACCAGTCTATACAATCTCTTTTATACGCTCATTGACGAAGACCTTGCATATCTAACTCACAGTGAGCAATTGATATTGGCATTGTCTATAATATATACAAAGAAACCGAAGATCGCAAACTGGTTATTCAAAAGATATGACTCGATCCTACGATCCCAAAATAAAAGATCCATTGAAAAAATTTCGGCATGTATAGTAATACTAGCTATTCTTGAAAGAACCAAATGTCATATCAATTTGACATTTTATAATGAAAAGAAAGTTGTTGTTGCAGTTGTGCTAGATGATGATAATATTAAATTTCCCGAAATGTTATTTAGAAACGCACTAAAAAAATTTGAAACCGCTTTTAATGTTATTGTAGATTTTTCAATATTAAAGTCTAACATGGGGACAACTACTAGTACAACAGCAATGAGAAAAGAGATGATGCTGAGATAGAGATCACGTCTCAAATTATGAGTATAAATAAGTGACATAAATAAGAGGAATAGATATTCGTTTGAAAAAAAATACTGATAACGATCATTCATCATCACAATCACAATCACAATCACAACAACAACATCATGCAAGCAAGTTAGAAGTAAAAGGCAAGCTTGTTGTAGTAGAGGGAATTGATGGTTCAGGCAAGTCAACTCAAATCAGGCTAGTTGGCAAGTGGTTAAAGTCCAGATTGATTCCAGTTTTTATGACTGAATGGAATTCATCAGAATTGGTCAAAGAAATAACATCCAAAGGCAAGAAAAAAAATAGACTCACTCCTACTACTTTTAGTCTTTTACATGCAACTGATTTTGCAGATAGGTATGAGCGAAATATATTCCCCCTGTTGCGCGCTGGCTACACTGTATTAGCAGATAGATATGTGTATACTGCATATGCAAGAGACATTGTCAGAGGTTGTAGTCCAAAGTGGATTCGAAAAGTTTATGACTTTGCAGTAAAACCTGATGCCACATTTTATTTTAGAGTACCCATTGATATTGCTATTGAAAGAATATCTGTAGGTAGACCTAAACTCAAGTATTATGAAGCAGGAATGGATCTGAATTTAAGCAATGACCCTTATGACAGTTATAGAATTTTCCAAAGCAGAATCATTGAACAATATGAATCTATGATTAAATCAGAGGGATTCATAGTCATAGATGGAACATCGGGTATTGAAGAACAACAGCAATTAGTAAGAAAAACCATTATCAAGCTATTTTCACATAAAGAAGGACAAAAACTACAAGAATCCATACTACAACAGCAACAACCTATGCTATAGAGAGGAATGAGACGCCAGTTTGTAAAAGAATATAAATAAACATTTACATACACGAAGGTCGCTTCATGTTGCTACTATGCCAATTTATAACCATCAAGAATTTCTTGATAATAAATCATATTCTACATGGGAACTGATTAGCTAAATTCGTTCTTTTCTTTATATTTTTCTATAGCATATGAGATCGTCTTCTTAGCTGCTTCTTTATCCTTAAACCCCTTTACCTTGACATATTTTCCTTCCTCTAATTCCTTATCGTGTTCAATAAAGTGTTTAAGCTGATTTATTGTATATTCTCCAATGTCACTTAGATTGATGATCTTAGAAAAATCTGGATCAATTCTTGGAATTGGAATTGCAATAATTTTGGAGTCTTGGCCATCTTGATCTTCGGTTAACAACACCCCAATGGGGATAGAGTGAATGATGGACATTGGTACTAGCGGATCATTACCAAGTACAAAAACGTCAATCAGATCTTCGTCTTCTTCAGTCTTAGGAATAAAGCCATAATTGCATGGATAAATCATCGATGTAGACAATATTCTATCTACAAATAATGCGCCACTGTCACTATCTATCTCATATTTAATTGCACTACCTTTAGGAATTTCTATTACTACAGTAATTTCGTCTGGAGGATTTTTGCCAGGGCTTAATGCATTTAGACATATCATTATCATCCTTTGGCTTTTTTAGACTATTTATAAATGCATAACGCACATAACACACTTATCGGCGTTCTTCACTCGATTTACTGCATACAATTTTTTTGAAAACACTAATGTATATGATGTGCCTTTTTCAGAATATCACGAACTATAAAATGCTGCTACCAGAATACAGGATAATTATTTGTTGATCAAGCTTATGTTAGGAGAGCAGTACTATAATACGCTCCTACATTAGAGACACAACAATAATGCATCCTCGGCATTGTTCTAGGTGGTATGGCTTCTTTGCAACTAATTATTAAGAGTGAAAAAATTGATATTTTAATATTTGATTTTGATTTGATTTAAATTTAAATCATTATAATAAAAACTAGCGAAAGTGGAACAAGCGTTTAAGAAAAGAGTAGTTTTTGTATTATATGAGAAAGCTTTTACTAGTCATTATAGCAATAAGTCTGTATACATATATTTAGGCTAAGTATCAATACGTCAGGCTGGCTTTGGCTGATGACAAAGAACATGATAACGAAAATAATGATATAAAAAATGATATTATTAGAGATTATGATTCCATAATAAGAGAGAGTGCTCTCTTAACTACAGTGTCTGGCTTCTTATTTGGTTTTCTTCTTAACACTTCTATAAATACGCCAAGAGGTTTTGGTCCT
>JBKPMK010000397.1:0-2717 GCA_046732115.1 Thermoproteota archaeon | reverse complement strand
ATGATAAATATGTAGTATATAAGGTTGCTTAAAGTATATGTTAATAATATCATTTAGAATTTAGATTTATATGCTGCAGCGAGCATATTGAAAAGAAGCGATTGCTAGTAAATGGGTGAACAAATGTTCTGCTTCTGCGCTAACAGCGCATACCCATGAGTATAGAAGCAACCAATGATTGAATGCAAGGTAGCTAGCTTATTTTTCGTACGTCTCTATGCCTTGACTTACTTTTTTACATAATAACCAAAAGTCAAAATTGTAACTTTAAAATTGTAACCTGGTAATACAATTATTATATAAAATACATTATACTTTATTGCATGTCAGGGCTAACAAAAAATAAGCTGAGCAAAGATAAATTTATCGAGTATTTAAACGAAATACTGTCTGCTGAAAATGCAGTAGTAGAAAGATTAAACAAAAGGATACAAGAAACTCAATTTGAGGAATCGAACAAAATCTTACGGAAAGAGTTAGAGGAAGAAACGAATCACCAAAGCAGGTTAAGAGATCTTATTTCCGAATATGGAGGCATACCTACTAATACTAAATCAGAATTATTGTCCTTAAACTACGCAACTGGTCAAACGATAGACATAACCGACAATAGCGTAGCGAGCGACAACAAGATAAGATCTGTGCTACAAGGTAATGACAAATATAATTCTACTAGCTCAAATGGTATAGATAACCAATTGCAGTCTGAGATACTGAGAACTAAAGAGGATGCAATGATAAAGAATGCAGAAATATTAGGATATAAAATCGTATTAAACTTGAGCGAAAAAATCAATGCGAGAAAAGCAGCGAGCATACTAAAGAAAAATATCGAGGAAAAAGAATCGACGTATAATAGATTAATATATTCAGTTTCCAGAATGGTTAAATCGACAAATGGCTACAGCAATAAAAAGAATGAGCATCATGGAGATGCATTTCAAATAGGATCTGCGATAGCTGATATTTTAACTTCATATTGGAATTCAAAACAAGACCCATCTAAAGTATACATATTTAATAGAAGGGTGCATCATGGAGCAATTGGTGCTTTGCTTGGCTTGTCTGCTTTATACAAGAAACAACCAATGATTACAGGCATTTTGTCTGGATTGGGTGCAGGTCTTGCAAAAGACGATTACAATGATGTTAAAGAGTGGTTTTTATTCAAGAAAAGAGATGATGATGAACAGACCCAATGATCCAATAATTGTGTGGAATTTCAGTGCAGTATTAAAGTACAAGTTGGTTCAAAACCCTACAAGAAACATATATCTGACTAGATTGTTAGGTATAATATTGTTCGAAATTCACTCCATATGGACATATAAGTAACAACTGCTCCGCTTCTACTTTTTTAATGACATTACTTTTACTTTTGGAAGATATATTTCTCGGCTTAGAATGAGATAGTATATGATGCTGATAATATATGATTATTTTATACATTGAGATACAATATCACAAGACAGCTTAATTCAGGCGCTTTTGGGATAGTCTATGAAATACTAGGAGACGATAATATGATATATGCTCTGAAGGAGCTAAAGGATTTGGATGAAATTCATAAGCGGCGTTTTCAGAGAGAAATCGCGATACTAGCTCAATTAAATCACCCAAATATCGTAAAAATATTCAGGTGGAATATTGGAGGAGACCCCCCTAATTTTAGCCCCTATTATATAATGGAGTATCTGAGCGGTGGTTCTCTTCGAGAACATATAGATGAAAGATTCAGTACCAACAATGAATACGTTTTTGAGAGAAGATGGACCATCAATAGAATCATTCTGCCGACGTGTAATGCATTAGCCCAAGCACATACCTCCAAGTTATTTCATAGAGATTTGAAGCCAGATAATATTATGTATGCAGATGCGAGTAGGTCTGTAATAAAAATAACAGACTGGGGGCTTGGAAAAGATATTAATAGACAATCCCTTGCTTTGACCGCTCGAACAACAGATGGACAGATAGGTGGCACTCCAGGATATTGTTCCCCAGAACAATGGTTTGCATCTGAAGAAATAGATGGAAGAACAGACATCTTCTCGCTTGGAATAATATTTTATGAAATGATGACGCGTATGAGGCCGCCTCCGTACGACGACAATATAAATAGACCTACAATTGATCCACCTTCGAAATACCACCGTACAATCTCCAAAAAGCTCGATCGTTGCATCCTAAGAATGGTTGATCTGGAGCCTCAAAACAGACAACAATCAATTTGGGATTTGATATTTGAACTTGAAACTTTGCCTGATAATTATTCATGATCAATTAAAATATATACATATATTGTGAAATCTGAAATAAATAATCAATGCGATTAAGGAAGTCAGAGCCTTTGGTGATAAGTGTCCTAATTTCCATAGTATTGACAGGTTTAGTAGGAATCCCATTTGGCGATCCAAGGTTTATCCCCCTGGCAATCTTGCTTGAATTAGTATTTATTGGATTGGCCATAGCTGTCTTGAGAGGTCTTACTAGGTCACTTTACATATGTATTGTGCTTGCAAGCCTAATAATTATTGGCAATAGTGTTACTGCTGCTCATATTCACAGAATGATGACCTTTGCAAAACCGGTTAATACCATTGTTTTAATTATTGGAGGCTATGTCTTGCAAGCTCTATTAATATATTCATGCGTCCAGGCCATTCTGGATAAAAGAAGAGAGGACAGCAGTAGGAATAATAAAGCCATGACGGCTT
>JBKPMK010000396.1:0-12008 GCA_046732115.1 Thermoproteota archaeon | reverse complement strand
TAATATGGGAGTAGTAGTGGCCTTTATGGGTGCTCTTGCATACGTAGTAAGAGTATATGCACGTCTGGTAGAATTGGGTGCAGAAACACCTGCAAAGAATCCATACGTAGCTGAGATGTACAAGCTAGCCTTAGAAGGTAAGCTGTATAGCAGATCTATTCCATAATCACCTAGCATAGACAAACAAACAAACTTTCTTTTTCTTTTTTTAAAAAAGGCAGAAGGTGGTAGAAGTACGAATTACTTAATTATTTGCGTAGTTTGTTTTTGATACCCCTATTGGTTATACGTTCACTAATCCCTTTTAAATCATAAAACTTAGTTGCCCTTAGAAGGGATAAAATCTATCCTAGCCCGCGAAAGCAATTCGTGCAGAAAAATGACATCCGATCAAATTATTATATCCACGTATCAATCCATTCTGCGGAGCTGCACACATCGCCTGTCCTGTTTGTTATAACTACCCTACCCGTTTTAGTCTTACTCATTATCTTTGAAGCTGGCCTTTTCTTTAATTACGAGTGGCAGGATTTTTTCCATTATAAGATCGTCGAAGTTTTTGAGTTCATTGTCAAATGATATCAGTAAATAGTAGTCATCGTTAATGGGAATTGTTGCCCTATTCAGTTTTTGGTATCTTGCCGCTGCATATACCAGCTTGCCTACCTTGGGTTCAAACTTGGTCCTCATCTTCTGTCTAGTAACAGTAGCTGACGCATATTCTTCATTTTCTTCTTCGCTAAGCAGGGGATGGAGGTCCTGTCTCTGCTCAACATTTACCAATACCCCGAATTTATTGGCAACACCTATCCATCTAATAGAGCCGTGAAGGTTTAGAATCTGTTTGCTAAACGCGTAAACAAATTCGTAGTCTATCATACACAAGCCTTGAAATCGAAGCTTTAAAAGCGTATACTTTTTATTTTTTATAGTGTCTGTCTTCAACTGTATTAGTTTTTGTTGCTGCTTTCTTTCGCTTTTGCAAGAATGAATGATATTCGTGATGGCAAACAAAAAGAGGTTATTGTTGACATGCTATAAAATAATTCATCTATTATTGCACGTACACAAATCATAAAGGCGGTCTTGCAAATGTGTTATCTGGGTTAATATGGTATTGTACGGCTAGCGTCGGATCTTTTTGTCTCCCCGTCAGTATTCCCACCACCACGTCATCCTTCTTGATGGTTTCTTCCTGTCTCAACCTGCGCACAGCCGCTGGCACTGCTCCAGAGGCCATTTCGCAATCAAATCCGTTTAAACCAACTACTGCCATCCCGTCCATCATATCTTTATCGTCAACTTCAACGACAATTCCACTGCTGAAATCAATCGCCCGAAGAGCCTTGGCTATATTGGCCGGCTTTCCTATCTGGATTGCGGTAGCGTTTGTTTTCGGACGAATACCTTTTCTATCGTTGTATTGATAATAGCGTTTAACCATCTCCAAATCAGGTCTACCACGATTCCACGTCAGATGAGTATTTTCAAAGCGGCCGTTAACTAGATTATAAAATGTGTTAGCTCCCATAGAGTTGACGATGACAATTCGTGGGATTTTTTTTATCCAGCCCCACTCATAAAGTTCTATCAACGCCTTGCCACAGCTTGAACTATTTCCCAATGCACCGCCAGGATATACAATCCAATCAGGCGGCTGCCAGTTTAAGTGTTCCATTACCCGGTAAACAATAGTTTTTTGTCCTTCCAATCGAAATGGATTTACTGAGTTCACTGTATATGCACTCGTCTCATCCGCTTTTCGCAAAGATATTGAAAGTGCGTCGTCGAAGTTTCCATCGACCTGTATCACTTGGGCGCCAAACTGGAATGCCTGTCCTAGCTTTCCAGGTGCAATTTCGCCCCTTGGGATATAAACTTCACAAGCCATATTTTCATTAGCAGCATACATTGATGCAGAAGCAGAAGTATTGCCTGTAGAAGCACAGATTAGCCTTTTTACATGTAACATTTTTGCATGTGTAACCGACGTTGACATCCCATTATCCTTGAAGGATCCACTCGGGTTATATCCTTCAGGTTGTAAAAGAAAAGAATCATGATCCATATCCGCATAATCAGCTACTTTACTCATCAGGTAAGGCTTGGAAAGCCTGCCCTCAGCTCCATCTAAGGAAACAAGTACTCTCGCGCAATCCGAAAAATCTTCAGTTTCGATACCGGAAAAATTTATTAGGTCTCGAAATCTCCACACTCCGCTTTCATTATATATATTTCCCCCATGATTTCTTCGCTCATAAAAAACATCAACTAAGCTTCTGGGCTTGGTTTGTATATATACTACGTCTAGTAACGATCCACAAGAACATCGATATATGCCGTTATCTATGGCATAGATCAACCCGCAAGAAGTGTTAATGCATTTTTTAATCGCATCGGTTTTCATTAAGCAGTGATCCTTTGTTTGGCGGCATAATTACGTACATTTATTAATATTACTTTCTACGATCGCTGAGACGTCTTTTCATACATCTTGAGGACTTGTTGAATAACTCCATCCATGTCATCCTCCTTAACTTCAGGACTCACTGCATGTTTTAGAAGATTATTAACGGTTGAGGATATTTCAGTACTGACCTCCCCAAAACTATCCATGTCACTATAACTCTCTTGGTATAGTCTCCTTAATTTCATGGCATATAATTGAGTTTGCTCGTTCATACTTACGTTGTAATTATGATTATTTACTTTAATTTTTTCTTTTATCATTCAATTCTTAAGCAAGAGATGCTGTTTAAAAAACTTGCCTGAGAAGGCAATCTAGACCTGTAGATCGGACAGAGATTCCCATCCCATTCGCTTTAAGCCTTCAGTCGCGTTGACTTATAAGTGTCTTGCACTGAAGATTATCCGCTATAAATATAGGTCACGATGTGCTAAAATGTCTGCGGCTATAACAAACTGCAAAGAATTGAAAAATCTACTAAATAGGAGCGTTAGTAGGAATTATGCAGATGCACTACTCCTTTCAGGCGGTCTCGATAGCAGTATACTCGCTTGTGTGGGAAAGCCCAAGGTCTCTTTTACCGTTAGTGTTGGAGATAATGCACCTGACTTGGAGTACGCGATCAGGGTAGCCGCGACTCAGGACATAAAACTGAAAGTGGTAAAACTAGCTTATGAAGAATTGCTAAAAATTATAGAAGAACTGGTTAAAATTCTTAAGACATTTAGCCCATTGGAAATTAGAAATTCCAGCGTCATTTTGGCCGGAATCAAGGCAGCAACGAATGAAGGATACAAGTACCTTATGACAGGTGACGGTGGCGACGAGTTATTTGCAGGGTACAACTACCTTAGCCGTTTTTATGCTGACGTGGGTGCGCTAGATAAAGAGCTCAACAAACTTTGGGAGTCTATGCATTTTAGCTCTATTTACTTAGGACAAGTGACAGGTGTAGGTATCAGAACGCCACTTCTCGATTCGGAATTTCTAAAATATGCCAAATCTGTTCGAACGGTTGACAAAATAGGAAAGCACAAGGGCTCGACATGGGGCAAATTCATTTTAAGGAAATGTTATGAGTCAGATCTTGGTGAAGCTATAGTCTGGAGGCCAAAACTGGCACAAGAACATGGGGCAGGGACCAGCATCATTAAATCAATTATATCTAAAAAATTCGACGACGACACTTTTGCTTCAGGAAGAAATAAGGCGTTAGCGGAGTCAACAAAACTTCGAGACAAGGAACATCTGTATTATTATTCATTGTATAGAAAGTATTTTCCTGCTCCCATAGATGAGGCTTGTAATGGTCATCTGCATTGTACCGAATGTAAGGGGTGTTTCACAGCTGGAGGTCAATATTGCAATATTTGTGGATCGTTTCCAGTGCGACCTGAAATATAGGGTCCAAAATTTTTTAACCAATTGAAAGTCACAAATTATTTGGCCGTGACAACATGGCCCCTAATGAAATAGAACTGGTCTATTAAGATTACTCTGCCATTCTGGAGCCGTCACTAATTTGACTCTAGTTACACGAGGAAGAGGCACATACTTTTTTATGCCGAGAAAGGTAATCACATAACAGGAGTCTAGATATTGTGACACTCTTTTAGCATCGAGGGGAGCATCAGAAAATACGATAATTGGATTTAATATCCTAAGTGAAGAAAATGCCGAAAATAATCGAATAAACTAAGATTCTAGATTTAGGATATACCATATCAACCAAACGAGGATGCAAGTCGCTCTATTATAGATTCGGGGACCAACCAAACCGAATCTTGCCTTTATCGATACGAGTGGCAATTATTTATCTATGAACTTTTGAACGATTTTTTTTTGACCTCCTTTTTTATTCTGGATATGGTGGGATAGCTATACCCTCTTTCCCTATATGATCTGATCATGGATTTCCAATTATCCAATCTCCATCTAGCCTGTTTTGGACTCAGTAAAAAAGTCTCCTTTTTTATAATACTTTTCCTGCCAGGAGCCAAAAATCCACCAGCGATGGCAGTATTCCGTTTATATGTAAAACGTAAACCAAATAGAATCATTTCTATAGTCAGAAAATCCAAGTATTTTTTGATCTCCATATATTGTTCATCTGTTAGCCTCAATGTAAAGGTAGCCTCTTTCATCGATTTAATAGTCGTACTATACAATAGGTCTTAAAAGATTTCCTTTCTAAACTCGAGTTTAGAAAGTTTTCATCTCGCTCACATGATCTTGCCGAAATATTGTAATAGAACCATGAGTGCACGATTGTAGCATTCAGTTTTGTTTTAGCAAAAAAATTTGTCTTCCATGGAGTACAGAGGTACTGCCAATACAGCGTCGGCTGCCCATTTTCATTGATCAGATGACATTGAGCTTTCTGCCTATCGATTCAAGTAAATCTATTGCGAATTTTAATTGATGCTTGGTATGTGATGCTGTCACTGAAACTCGTAGCCGTGCCGACCCCTTCTGAACAGTAGGGTATCTAATAGGTTGCAAGAAGACGCCATCATCAAGTAAATGTTTAGAAAATTCCAAAGCTAGTTTTTCAGATCCTATAATAATTGGAATGATTTGGCTGTCTGGTTTTCCACATATAAGACCAATCTTTCTTAATCTGTCTCCAAAGAACCGGATATTGTCAAATAATTTTTTTTGCAGGTTTCCTTTCTGAGCTAGGCTTATAGAGGCTTGGGCAAACGCACACAGATGCTGTGGTAGTGCAGAAGTGTAGATAAATTGACGAGACTTATTGACCAAAATTTCCCTCGTTAACATATCCCCAGCAACATATCCGCCAAATCCTCCTAAGGCTTTGCTAAGGCTACTAGTATGTATATCAATATCATCGCTGACTCCCAGATATGCTGGAATCCCGGAAAATAAATTCGACGATCCACTACCGAAAATAAAATCTCCGTGGGCATCGTCTACCATGATTATTGAGTCATATTGTTTGGCAACGCTACAGACATCCTTTAGTCTTGCCATATCTCCATCCATGCTAAATATTCCTTCAATCACTACAATCTTTCTTTTGAATAATTTTGATTCTTCTAATAATTTCTCTAAATGTACCGGATCGTTGTGGTGGAAAACTTTTACGTTAGCGCGGCTGAGCCTACAACCGTCTATTATGCTAGCGTGATTGAGCTGGTCGCTCACAACTAGCGTCCCCGAATCTGCTATCGCGGTAAGCACTCCTAGGTTTGCCATATATCCTGTAGGATAGACTAGCGAGGCTTCAGTGCATCTATGTTGTGCGAGTTTTTCCTCGAGATTCGTTATCTCTGAAGAGTTTCCGGCGATCAACCTGGAGCTGCACTGAGATAAGCGGTTAAGAGACAGAAAAGACTCTTTCAGTGCTTTATTGTTTTGAGAAAGGCCAAGATAATCGTTCGAACACAAATGTACAGAAATCTCGTTACCGTCGACCGTTAGCGTCCCTGTGTCAAAGTTGACTGAGACTTTTCTCAGACTCCTATATAGATTGTCGCGTTTTAGTCTTTCGAGCTCAATATCTAAAAAATAACTATTATTTCTTTTATTGTTATACTGCTTTACTGAGCCCAATTTCCTTTATCATTGCAATGTCCCTTTTTGAGCTATTTCCGCCAGTCGTCAAGTACCCGCCAGTGATTATTCCATTGGCTCCGGCTTTAAGAGCTATTCTTTCTTTCTCCTTAAGATGGACCTCTCTTCCGCCAGCAATCTTTAAAATTGTCTTTGGCATTATAAATCTCCAAACTGCTATAGTCCTTATCGCGTCCATTGGATCCAGGGGATTTAAAACTTCCAGAGGAGTGCCCTTTCTCGCAATTAATATGTTTATCGGCACTTCGTTGGGATGAAGAGATTTAATAGAAAATGCCAGCTCCAACCTTTGACTAGGGCTCTCTCCCATACCTATAATACCGCCGCAACACAGTTCTAGCCCTTCATCTACGACAATTTTAGCAGTGTTTACTCTATCATGAAAATCATGTGTCTTACAAATTTGCGAAAAGTAACTCTCGGCTGTCTCTAAATTATGATTATACCGTTTAACACCAACAGACTTTAATCTTCTTGCCATCTCACGAGTCATGAATCCTAGTGATACGTTAACATCTATCCTTACTTTCTTTTTGATCTCAATAATTGTTTTGCAGATTTGCTCAAAATCTCTCTTGGGCGGAGAGCGATATGCACACACTAGGCAAAAGCTATTTGCGCCTGATTCCTTAGCCTTTTGAGCCTGTTTTAAGATCGTCTCCTCAGGTAAGAGCTCGTATTTGTTTATACCTGTGTTATAGTGTGATGATTGAGCACAAAAAGAACAGTCTTCTGGACATGCTCCAGACTTAGCATTAACGAGAGTTTCGACATCCACTAGATCGCCATTAAACCTCTGGGTAATTGTATTTGAGCCACGGATCAGACTATCTATATCATTTGAACTAAGCAGTCTATGCGCTTCTTCGAAACTGATATCCTTGCCGCTTAAAATTCTATCAGTTGTTTCTTTGATGAATTGGCCCTCATGATCAACGTCATTAAGTGTCATTAGTTGAACATGTTAAGATTTGTATAGTCTATAATTAAGTTTTGGTCTCATGCATTCAATCTTGTTTAGAAACAACAGGACCAACACGTCGGATTTTTATCATAGGCTAAAATCGCTATTTCAGATCTGTTTCACCTATAAACCTGAAGAACAACTTGGTACAGTGTATTAGTTCTCTCGAGTAAATGATTAGTTGATATTCAAAACTTGTAGATATTAAGGTTTGTTACTATCTGCTATTATTTAGCAGATTAGCATCCATTTGTCAACTTGAGCAATTAGCCGTGTTATTTGCGTGAAACACTTGCTTGCGGAGTAAAACAAATACGTGTTGAAAGAGATGTTAGTCATAGATTCAGGAAAAGGTCATAAACGTTATGTGACATTCGGGTTAATAGTAAATGCCTACGTTCAGAATTTTGATATCTTTCTAAACTCGAGTTTAGAAAGATATTTAATTGCATGCTTATATATTGTGTCGTTAACTCCAAAGAATAGCGAACATGCTGAATCTTCCGCTGTAAACTGCAAAAAATTAACTCATAGGATTTATCTGCAAGCGATCGCTTCACGACAATGGCGTCCGAATAAAAAGATGTAGACTCATTTATTATCCTGAGCACCATAAGTTATGGTGCTTTTTGTGGTCTGTGTTTTAGAGATTATTCACTATGGGGCTCCTCCATGTTTCTATTGGATAATAGAAAATGGACCCTGCGGCTTAGTATCGTTCATTTTTAGCACTGATCCTAGCAATCAGGCACAAAATCGTCTACAAAGTCACAGATTACTACGATAGGAGAGCGATACAAAATGATGATTTAAACTGACAACTGCTGTACTATGCTATGAAAGCAATTTCATCCTTTATCCTTCATGCCTTTTCCAGAGCGAGATCAGATAGACACAAGATTATTTCAACAAGTTAATGATATTACAAGATTGTGGTTGTAGGTATGATATTAAAATAATATAATATTGTCTGCACAATTGGCTCCAGACGACTACCAACTGGAGTGGATGTCTTCAAAAAATCATTCGAAAATTTATTGAATTCATTGTGGAATACTTTCGTTTATCATCTTTGGCAACTGCCAACGTTTATCATATCAGTTGACGTAATGAATCCTTTCGAATATAGAATTTTTTAGTATTACAGGCTGCAAGAACAAAACGCCAATAAGTGTAGTTCTGCCGGGGAACAGTCCGCAGCAAAACCTTTAAACTAATCACGGTCGAGATTAGAAATGTAATTATATGCTCCATCGTGTGAAAAAATACGCTCGATCATCTATCAAGAACTAGCCAAAAATAGCGTAGAACCCCCCACCTTTCATCGTAAAAAAGCACTTATCCGTATACTGATCTAGACCATACTAGAAAACATCCCCTGCATAACTCAATACTGACCCTGACACTTTTCAAAACTATCCCAACCAGCTTTTCACCAAATACAGTTTACGTCGTAGAAACGAACTTCGTCATATCGCGTGCTGTTATAAATTGTATAATAAACGACCCATTTCTAGGCAGTATGAAAATATGTACGATTATTTTACCCGTATATAGATTTTAAAAACAATTTAGTGCTCTAAAAAATGGAAGACCGTTTTTCCAACATCTTGTTAATAATATTTGATAAAATAGCAGATAAATTTCGTTCCGTCACCGGATGATGTGAAATATGCATTTGCCTATCTAAGAGTAAGTACTGAGGAGCAGACAGTACTTAACCAAAAGTTAGCTATGCAGAAGTGGGCAATAGAACATGACTACTATATACTAGATTATTTCGAAGATTCTGCTATCAGTGGAAAAATTCCTGCTGTCAAGAGAAAAGCATTTCTCACGATGCTAGAAATGATAGCGACCGAGCTAATTGACGCTGTGCTGATCTATGAGCTATCAAGGGTAGGTCGAACTTTTTGGGATACGTTAGATGCAATCAAAGCCATAGAACAGTATGCTCCCTTAATATCTTGCTCTGCTAGAGAATCTTTTTTGCAGATGACAGAACCGAGTGTGCGCAAGTTAATGATTGGAATTCTTACATGGGTGGCCGAAAGAGAAAGAGAAATGCTTGTACAGAGAACAAAAGATGGTATATCTAGGGCGAGGTCTGTTGGAAAAGTAGTAGGTAGACCCAAGAAGCAATTAGACAAAGATAATTTAATAAGATTGCTTGCACAGAACGAACCACGAGCAAAAATTGCAAAAACACTGGGAGTCTCCAAAGCAACGCTGTATAAAGGACTGCGAGAAGTCCAGTAGCGAGGCTTGCTTAAAGGCTATTCGACGTCTGCTATGAAAAAATGATGAATCCTAAACATTTAATTTGTGCTTAATTTTGTTCTATATTGCGCCGCTGTAGCTCAGCATGGTAGAGCAAGTTCAGGAGCGCGCAAATTGTGGCCCTGGAGCTCAGCTGGCTGTTAACCAGTGGGTCATCAGTTCGAGTCTGATCAGCGGCGCTATATATATTCGGCCACCAGACATGTTTAACAAAGGCTAAAACTTCCTAAACGACTATTATATCCAGAGCGATAGCGTCAGCAAGAAGATCGAGGTGTCGATTAGCAACTATGAATCCGTTTTTGATCTCGGATGGAGATATCCACCTATTAGAGGAGGAAAACAACCGTTCCTTTCTCATGCGTTTTTCGAGCTCGTCAACATCTAATTCCAACTCTTCTATTTCCTCAGTTTCGTTGTGCTTTATTGTTAATAAAACTCGCTTAACCAAAACTCGTTGACCGAATCTCTGAGAGTAGTCTCTAGCGTTCTCATCTATATCCACGAGCTTCATCTTTATTTGAATCCTGTTAAGGGCATCTCTGCTAGTTAACAGCCTATCATCGATGAACCTGTCATAACTCATGTTTGTTAATACATATCTGACTATAAATTCTTAGTACATCTATTAACCAAGCCACGAATAGTTATCTTGTCCATAATTGACTTTTCGAAGTTGTTAATTGCCAGTGCATTCTTCACCATAGGATTCAAAGTTGTAGAAAATGTTACCATCATTATCAATTCCACACCTTACCATCCTCACTTTCATTCCGATTCGAAATTCCTGGGATGCCGGACTTAAACTACCGACTAGTCTCACTCCACAAATTTCTACCACTCCGAAGATAACATGACTGTTTCCAATGTGTGATTTTGTAAACTCAAGTAGTGTCCCGTTCTTTACAATACTCTTAAGCTGCGCGCAAGATAGACATGACGGACAATATTGAGATGGTGGCCATAATTTCTTTTTACACGAAATGCAAACTGGAATTTTAAACTCTCCTCTTCTTATAGAGGCATAAAACGCTTCCAACTCAGGTCAGTTGCTGAGAATCATAACAGTAGCAGATGTTCCTGCTGCTGCAAGGTTATGGACTAGTGCTGTTTTACATCCTTTTACCTGTCTTTGCCCGGCTTTTCCTGATAACTGGGCAGCGACTTCAGCCAATTGTGCCAAACCTGTAGTACCTACAGGGTGCCCACAGCCTAGGATTCCACCCCGCGGGTTGATCACGACTGCATGATCTTGATCAAAGAACATACCGCCCGTACCTTTACGAACGAATCCAAGGTCTTCGAGTGCAAGTATTTGCAGGATTGTAAAGGAGTCATGCAATTCTGCAACATCTATCTGACGAGGCGAAGTGTTGGACATTGCGTACGCTTGTCGCGCCGCAATCTTTGAAGCGTTAATGGTTGTAAGGTCAGATGAAGCCTGACTGAAGCTAGCTCCCGTGATCTGCTGTCCTATTCCTTTTATCCATACAGGACTATCGATTTCAGATTCCTTTGCTTTGTCTTCTGACAATAAGAGCACGGCTGATGAACCGTCGCAGGCACAAGAGCAATCGAGTAATTTGATAGGATCTGCTATTCTCCTTGATTGCATGACATCGTTCAATGTAATTACTTCATTATCTGTGCTCTTAAAAAGAGCCTCTGGGTTCCTCTGTGCATTAGAACGATTTCTAACTGCAATTAATGCCATTTGTTCTTCCGTGGTTCCGTATTTTCGCATATGAGCCTTTGCGAATAGAGCTGCCCAGAATACGGGCAACGTAAATGATCCACGAGACACGTCCCAATTAAGGACGCTTCCAGGACTGTTGGCTTTCTCGGCTCCAACAACCAATACTGAATCACAGAGGCCAGAGGAGATATATGCATAGGCTGATACGATTGCATTCGTTCCTGAATTACACAAGCTTTCTATTCTGTGGGAAATCCTGGGAGAAATACCCAACATCTCACAAATGATATTCGATCCGTACTGTTCAGCCGAGCAGCTAGAAAATAAGACTGCGTCTATTTCGGTTTTCGAAATATTCGATTCTCTTGTAATTTTTAAGCATGGTTGACATGCTAAATCAAAAATCGATAGATTCGAGCGTTTAGTGAATTTATTAGTTGCAAAGGAGCAAACTGCTACGTTTCGCACTTAGAATGTAGTAAGCATTTCCCTAATTGAACTTTCTGCGCCGCTAACCGGATTGATTTGAATTATAGGGAGTGTTATTCCTGTTGACATAAACCTGGATAGCGATCTAGCACACTCATCTGCTGTTCCGCAAATAGTTAACGAGTCTAGCATTGTTTGTGTAACCTTACTTGATGCTGCTTCAAGCCCATTCTGTCGGTATTCGGTAACAATTTGTTCTGTCTCCTTTCGAAACCCATTATCAGCGAGAAAATTGCGATAATATTTTCCCACCGATATATAAAAAGCGAGAGTTTTTCTAGCTCGAGCACGAGCTTTTTCTGGTTCTCGGGTTGACATCGCACAAATAAGTACGCATGAAATTTCAAAGCTCTTGGCGTCCCGTGTGGCTGATCTTATGCGCATAACAGTTTCTTTTAACTCTTGTATAGGACGAAGATAGAGCAGCACCCCATCAGCCATATTAGAGGCTAACGATATCATATTGGTGTTTACGCATGCAACAAATATTGGTATACTTTCTCTTTGAGGCTTGT
>JBKPMK010000395.1:0-2597 GCA_046732115.1 Thermoproteota archaeon | reverse complement strand
TAGATATGTCCATGCTCATCTATTTTACTGGAGAAAGAAGGCTGATCTATTCTTTGACTAGAGAATTTCAAAAATGGATCTTTAGGTTCATTCTCAAGCACAATATAATAAAAATAAGAAAGTGTTTCTGATTCTCCTATAGACATAGCAGCCCCTATTACAAATTTTGCATTATCATTAATATTTGCTTTAAAGAGAAAAAGTGGTAGTGGAGGCTCATCATAAATTGTCTTATAAGCGCCAACTTTCGCTAGACTAGACAGATCCTTTAATTCCACTTTTATGAAGCCAGATTTCTTGTCAACCCTAGCAGTTTTTGTAAAATATGCAGGAAATTTATTAACCTTAATAATTGGTGAATAGACAAAAGTTGGATTGGCCACTGAATCAACTACTATAATTTCTTCGATACCACCAGTAATTCGATAAGCAAGATATTGGCCCTCTGCCTGATACAGACTTTTCACAAAGTAAATAATTGGTCTACCATCCATAAAATCAGTTTGAACTGCAAAGATATGTTCTTTGTTTAGAGTTAGTGAAAAAGTTGGTAGTGGAGCACGCTCCAGAGCACAAACTAGCCTACCGAAATCTTTCATACTATATACCTCAATATAATGTGGAGATTTGGGTCTCAATTTGTCATTATTCTTAATGTGTAAGCTATTAAACTGATCTGCTATGTATACGTTTTAGAATACACGTAATGTTTTAGGAGCCTCTTTTTTTATCTTTGCGCAAATATTGCACCGTACGTATATACACATAACCTTCAGTCTGGCTATGAGAATCAAATAAATATCGAGCCTTCGGAAAATGAAGAGTATTCTACAGATAAATAGACTTAGGGTATAGATCCGCTTCTAGAATGATGAATCTCTCCGATCAATTACATCATTTACATCCGCGCCAGTTCCTATTAGTGTTACTTTCTTTCCTGTTTCTTGTTCTATGTTTTCTATAAACTTTCGGGGTTCTGTTTGTAACTTTGCAAATTCTCTTATCCCAGCACTTTCAGGAAAAATCACGTCAAGTTTAGTAATTGCTAGCTGAGTTGCGCTGTTCAACGAAATCGCTTTTTTTGCAAAATCCATGTTAAAAGGTGAGGCTCTTCTCTGCCTTCCAGTTACACTTCCAAATTCAGCCCAACCGCGCCTACGCGCCTCTTCTATACTAATTTCGTTATACAGTGGACCTCCACCTACTCTTGTTACATATGCCTTGAAAACAACAATGACATCATCAACTTTTTTTGGGCCTATGCCAACATCAGAACATATAGCAGATGCACATACATCCTTTGATGTCACATAAGGATAGTCTCCATGAAATAATGATAAGAATGTTCCCTGTGTGCCTTCAACAATTACATTTGCCTTATTATCTAAAGCATAATTGACAGAATTGCTGATGTCTTCAACATATAATAATAGTTCTCGAACCTCTCTCGCGATTTTTAAAACGCGTAGCGCTCTATCTGCATTTGCAGGACCGGTTCCTGTTCCTGTCGTGCCTATCTTACCTTTAAGATGATCTTCTGAATTATCCTTTTCAATATGGATCTTTTCTATAATACCACAATGTGAATCTACAAAAGTTCTATCGTGAGCATTAAACATTTTAATCTCATTTAACAGGATTGCTGTATCAATTAAAACCCCAGCTCCTATCAATAATCTTGTCGATGGATTTACAACTGCACTAGATAACATTCTCACCTTGTAGGTTTTATTTTCAAAAGTGAATGTATGACCAGCATTAGGACCCACTCCACCTCTAACTGCAATTGAGGGATTATCCTTTCTAGCTAGATATGCAATAATCTTTCCTTTTCCCTCGTCTCCGAAGAATCCTCCAATTGCTACACTGCATGGCATATGAGATACTTCAAAGCTGCCACTGATATTAAAGCATAATATTTTATTAAACTATCATTAATATACTTAAATACCGATAATTGACTTTGGACGTTTCGATGGAATCAGATTCAAGGTTGGCAGGAAACATTATTCAAATTCTGGCAAATCTGCCAGAATTTCTACGAAAATCAATGATTCGAGGTAGGCTCCTTGACTTCTATTCAATGGCAGATGTAGACAAACATGTAACGATATCTTCGTCTTTAGAAGCACTATCCTCGCTAGAAAGTGCTAAGTTGCAACAACTGGTGAAGACATGGCTAGAAATCCTATTAGAATTTCAAGGGTCACAAATAACAGACATATTTAGAATTTACTGCGAGGAGATTTTAAAAAATCATATGGTTATCGAGAATTTAGATATTGAATCTCTTATAAACATCTTTTTATCACTTCAAGATTGGGAAAAGGAAAAATTAGGTGATTGTTTACAGGAAGTAATTTTCTCTTTTCCTAACAAAGCAGAAGTATTAAACGTCATTCCTCGATCTCTATTAGAATTGTTAAAAATAGAATGACTTTACCTGTCATCTGGTATCCTATCGGGATTCTTTTGCAACTCTCCTTCTGATTTCTCCAACCCAAAGAACATTCTTTCGTATTTGCGAAGCGCTTTTCTATGTTCTGGCAAAGACATATCTAGCCTCATTTCATTCATGACCATTACTGCATAAGTTG
>JBKPMK010000394.1:0-3973 GCA_046732115.1 Thermoproteota archaeon | reverse complement strand
TTCATACAAATCAGATTGTTTCCACAGATTCTCAAATATTGCAACATAAGATAAAACTCCAGCTTTACTATTAGAATAAGTTGATAATCCTATTGCTTCAACGAATGTTGATTTTAAATCATCTCTTAATTCCATTACCAAAGAAGCCTTTCTATCAACTACCAAAATTGTGGCTTTGGTCTCTGTCATTTGTTCAATATACTTGACATCTATTACACTACCAGGACAGTTTTCTTTTAGCTTCTGTATTTTTTGTTCAATTGAGCTGCTTAAAGGCACCAATATTCTAATTTTTACATTTCTTTCTTGTGCTGCCTTTTTTGCTAAAGGTATCGCTCCAATCTTATCTTGACGAGTAAAAGCACTGGCAGTAGGAAATATCCATAATATTTCTGCTGTGGCTCCCTTTACAGCATTGAGATAAATTTCCTGTGCTTTAGCTGAACTCGGAATAACTTCAACATAAGTCAAGTCAAGTCCTTGTTCAATATCCTTTATTCTATCTGCAGCATTAATACCATTTTTCCATAACTCTTCGAATATAGAATTATAGTGATTGATGTAGACAGGTTCATTACTAATCAGAAGACTTTCCATCATCATACCTTCCTCCATCTTTTCTACAGTTGCATAGAAGTGCTTGTCATCAACAGCAAAGCTCATTGGTGTTAAATTTCTTACATGTCTTACCTGTATTCCTGCATTCAGAAATATCTTGACTAAGTCTATGCTATCTTTGTCTATAATAGAAGTAATCCATCTTATACCTTTACCTTGTCTGTCTCTTCTGTGTTTATCTATTATTTTTTTATATTCCTCAAAGAAGTTGTTATGGATTAATTGCATTGCACCAATTGTAGAACAAACTGATCGCTCAGAGGAATTCCCAATAACAGACTTCATATGATTGAAAATTTGTTCTTTATTTTCTAATACTTTGGTTTGTATAGGTTCTACTCCTTGCTCTATCTCCATTATTCTCTGTCGAGCTGAAATTGCCTTATTCCACAGAGTGTCGAACATATACTGATGTTGTTCTGTGACTTCCTTTTGATTACTGTAGATGATGTGTGATGCTATTTTCCCTTTCTCTAATAAAACTGCAGGAGCAAGATATTCTGATTCGCTTACCATAAAATTTCCTTTTATCCCATCTAAATGCCGCATCTCATCTACAATCGATATCAGATCCTTACAATAAGCGATATTATCTTTAGTAATCTCTGTGAGATATCTTAATTTTAAAGCTCTTTTCTTTGCATCAATAAAGGCGTTTCTTACTGGCTCAATTGTAATAGCTAATGCAGGCCTGGTATAATTCATACAAGTATCTATCTTCTGATCTGAATCAGAGAAAAATTGTAGCTCTATTGCAAGTACATTCTGCTCACCATGCAATACCTCAGTCCTTTTACTTATTGCATCTGATGGCGCCGATATAGTCAAGGAGGCAATCCAAAATTAATAACCAATTTACAACTATAAAAGATTAATGCAAATAATATGAATAGCGGCAGCTTTTTTGATGACGAGGTATTATCAATAGATGAAGCCGTTAAATACCAAATTAAAAAAGAAGTTGATCAAGCAAAAATTCACCTCAAAGATCATGTGAATGCAAAAGGACAGGTTTTGCAGCTGCGCGAGGATTGCAAATATTGCCAAATCCATTTTGAAGAACAAAGGATTCTAAAAAAAGTGATGTTTTAGCTGTCTAGGTTGCTGTGTTACTATAGACATATGAAATATTGAATTATAGAATATGTACAAAGATGATTTATGCTACAAGATATTTAACTGCAGATAGTATCAAAAACAGATTTCTTGCAAAATTTTCAGCCTTTCTTAATTCTCGTCACATTCCATCACTTTGGTTTATATTTCAATTTCATAATCATAACAACCACAGATTGTTATCAAAGTATTATATTGTATAAAATATAACAAACAATACTTTAGAAATGGAAAGCAGTACTTTTGGTCATGTTACAGATTGGGATGAGGTTATAAAAAAAGAAGCAAGAGGACGAAACGATGCAGATCTTGGTGAAGTACTGGAGGTAAAAGACGATATCGTTGTTACAGAAAGAGGTACTCTAAACAAAGAAAAATTCTATTTACCTAAATCAATTCCACATGGATTCAATGGTCATACCTTGTTGTTCGATATAACAGAAGAAGAAGCAAAAGAGAGATTTACTAATGAGTCAGTTTTAAAGCAAGCAGCTGAAATTCAATCAACCTCAACCACTGCCTCAGATATTGAAAGGCCCGTACCAGTAATTGAAGAGAAATTAGATATATCAAAAAAAGAAACTATGCAAGAGGCAAAAATAATAAAGGAACCAACAAAGGAAACTCAGACTGTTGAAGTAGAATTGGTGCATGAGGAGTTAATTATTGAGAAACGACCTGTGGATAAAACCTCACCTTCGTCATCAACTTCTGAAGAAGTAGTACGATCTAAAACAGAAATTACTATTCCATTAAAAAAAGAAGATATAGTAGTTGAAAAGAAGCCTTATGTGAAAGAAGAGATAATAATAAAGAAAAAGCCCGTAAGTGAGACTAAAACAATAAGTGAACAATTGATAAGCGAAAATATTAGTGTTAGAAATGCTGCAGGGGAAGAAGTAACGGAACAGAAAGAAGGAGAAAAGGAACAAGAAGAGTAATGCAAAAAACAGTATTTTCCTTTCATTTCTTTTTCAACTATTATAACCAATGAATTGCTATAATATATCATCAGTGGCAGATATGACCAAAAAGCCAACTGAAAGAAAGATTAGTTCAGAAACAAAGAAGAAGAGTAAAAAGACACAGACAAACAGTAATAATGAAAATAAAAAGAATGATAATCCTAGAGAACCATCTACCAAAGATGAGAAATCTATAGAGATTGCTAACATCATTCCAGTTTTAAACGAACGGTTTTCTGTATCAAAGAAAACTCTGACCGAACGTGTAAAAATAGAAAAAAGGTGGATTACTAAAACTAAAAAGATAGAGGTACCTGTATCTAGTGAAGAAGTATACATTAATGATACAGTTATGAAATCGTATGAAAAAGGTAATCGGGAAGAAGATGTGTTATCTGAAGTGAACAAACAAATAGTTCAAAGCTTTGAGGACATGAATAATGATAGTAAAAAGAAGCAATATTCAATATTGGAGAGTAAAGAATCTACTAGAGAATTGACACCATTATTTGAGGATATAGATAATAATAATAAGAATAAGAATAATAATAATAAAAATGACAATAGTACTAAAAGTCATGTCAATGCGGATAAAGAAACTAAAAAAATAATCCCTATTTTAGGCGAGCAAGTAGTAGTTAGTAAAAGAATAGTACAGATAGGAGAATTAGTTATAACCAAGAATAAGGTCGTTGAAAATAAAAAAATTGCAGTTAATACCCTAAACGAGAAGGTAACTATAATATATCCTGATGGAAACACCAGGATACTAGAGTAAGTATATTATTGTGGCTCGGGCTTTTTTTCTCTTTAGGGTTTGTTTATTCCTGAAGTCTGTCTTTCTTAAAGTTTCTTCATCTATTCTTACTGCTATATTACTCAGCTGGGATAAATGTGATCGATTATTGTAACACGTCTTAATGTAACTGGAACTGAAACGGGTGCCTTTCTCTCTTTAGAGCAAGCAATGCTACCCCAAACAATTGACGATCCAAAGAAAAGAAATACGGTTTATGCTCTTTACAATATGGTTGGAACGTTTGCAATGTCTGCAGGTGTCCTACTTTCTGCTTTACCACATGTATTTGTACAGCAGTATGGTTTGAACCAAATTGAATCTATTAAACCACTTTTTGTACTATATAGCATAATTGGCTTAGGCGTATTGGGAATTTACTTTTTAATATCAAGTAGAGTAGAGTAGAGCTAAGTACAAGTAATACTGATAATACTAATACATCAGTACCCTTCAAGCAAACTCTATCGCCAATGAT
>JBKPMK010000393.1:0-1070 GCA_046732115.1 Thermoproteota archaeon | reverse complement strand
GCTGCTCCTAATAGTGGTCATGATGCTGACACCGGACCCACATACGTCTTCTTGTATTATACAGAATCTAAAGTAGAAGGTAGTGATATTTGTGCTGCACACGGAACTAGGTGCGATCCTGCAGGTGAACCATTAGGCAATCGTCTCTATCGATATGAATTAGTGGATAACAAACTAGTAAATCCATTACTCTTATTGAATTTACCATCTAACCGTAATCAACATAATGGTGGTCCAGTTGTAATAGGTCCTGATCACAATGTATATGTTGTCATTGGTGACATAGCTCACAGGAGCAAAGCTCAAAATTATAAAGAAAATAGAGATGCAGATGGAACTAGTGGTATATTAAGAGTTACACAAGATGGCCGATTAGTAGATGATCCTCCTCTTGGTGATACAATGCCATTAGCTTTGTACTATGCATATGGCATACGCAACAGTTTTGGAATGGATTTTGATCCTATAACTGGTAATCTATGGTCTAGTGAAGCTGGTTTTGTTTTTGATGAACTTAACCTGGTTAAGCCGGGATTTAATGGCGGATGGGCAAAGATAGAGGGGATAGCATCTATGTGTAAACCAGGAACATGTAGTTATTTGAGGGGTAGTAATGTATCTTCTCCTTCTCCTCCTCCTCCTTCTTATCTAGATAGTTTAGAAGATTTTGGCGGAAAAGGACAATATAGTGATCCTCAATTTGTATGGGCTGGTAATCCTACTCCTACTGCAATCAAATTCCTCAACTCTGACAAGCTAGGAAAACAATATGAAAATGACTTGTTTGTGGGGGACTTCAATTACGGAAATCTTTATCATTTTAAACTAAATGAAGATAGGACAGGATTAGTATTAAATGGCCCACTTGCAGACAAGGTGGCAAATAATCCAAATGAAACTAAAAGCATAATATTTGGAACTGGATTCGGCGGACCTACTGCATTTTTTATCAAGAAACACACAGATATTGGAGGAATTACCGATATAGAAGTTGGTCCTGATGGTTATTTGTATGTTCTTACATTCCGTCAAACAGAAGGAGCAATATTTAGGATTGTTCCTAAGTAATT
>JBKPMK010000392.1:0-13183 GCA_046732115.1 Thermoproteota archaeon | reverse complement strand
TTGTATCCAATATGATGCTACCAGAACCAAGATCTGTAGAGGAATGTAATCCAAAGTCACCTTTTTTCAATGCCTTCATGACATCACTCAAAATCCTTCCACCTACCTCTAGAAAGCCTTTTGAGCTAAGCCACTTAGCCGAGTCCTTAAGATATCCCTTCTGTATTAGGTACATAATTGTCGGTTTACCGGAACTAGGCGCGTTGACAGTATTGTTATTTGTACTTGGTCTGTTTCCATGCCCTTGCTTCCCGTAGTTTTGTTCAAAGCCACTAGTCGCTAATATATCCTCCAGCGTTTGTTCAAGCTCCTCTATTGTAGGTGTTTTTTCTCGAAGCACTTCTCTTCCAATAACATTCAACAATTTATCTAGTGTATCTCTTGGCGGACCATAACTATGTTGTTTGATATTTTGGGTGTTTTCAGAACTATGACTGGGAAAATAAACATATGACTTTGCGTCCGAATCGCAACTGTCAAATGGCTTCATAATTGCTATTGTCCTTCTTTTCTAATATTGGCGGTTGGGTATATCTAAGACCCTCTAAGAGTACTTCTATTGCTGACGCAGAAAGTTCCGCGTCTGTGTCTTCCGAAATTGTTATGTTGTCAGTTGCTATTCCAAAATGATTGGCCAATCCAACGAATTTCTCTTGCTCATATTTTATGTATGCTACAGTTTCATTTAAGACTGATCTGAAAAAGGGGAACTCTGCTAGTTGTGATTCGTAATCATCTAGATCTGTTTTGTTGTCGTTATCACTAGCTATCATCATTTGTGATACTGAAAATAATTTATTCTTTGCAAATTCGTCCTTTATTTTCATTATATGGTCTGATGCAAGTCTTTGAATATATCGAAGGGAAACTTCTTTTATAGCATCGTTAATTATTGAATCAAGTATATTTGTCCTGTTTTGTCGATTATCTTCCATTTCAGACAACTCAAATTTGCAAGCCTGATAAATACCATGAATATCGCAAAATCTTGGAATTGCCTTTACAGAATGTTTTATAGATCTGGTTCTTTCTGCTTCACCTACCAAAAGTTCTGTTGAATGAATTCCCATCCTGACACTGACACCTTTGTCCTGATTGATATCATGATGAATTCTTGCGAATTTTGTTATCTCCGCTACAGTTTCTAGAATGAAAATTGGCAAAAAGACGTTCTTCTTATCTGTAATTCGTGCTTCTTGAATTATAATAAGCATTTCATTATTAATATTAGTGGGATAATGTGTGTCTATATGACTTCTCAATCTATCAAACAATGGCTCAATAACTTTACCAGAATGAGTATAATCAATTGGGTTTGCGGTTGCAATAATTTTTGCATCTGGTTTAAAAATCACCGGATATGATCCCGTTGTAAATTTTCCTTCCTGCAAAACGCTTAAGAGTGCAACTTGTTTTCTCGGATCCAGTACCGGAAGTTCGTCTATACATAGAATACCATGTCGAGCCTGTAACAGCTGACCAGGAGAATATGATTCTATATCATAAAGCTGAAGGCCGCTCTTTGCAATTTTAATCGCGTCGATTTGACCTACTAGATCTTTAACTGATATATCAGGCGTCGCAAGAATATATCTATATCTATCCTCTCCTTTTACCCAGTCAATTTTGGTATCCAGCTTGTTGTGACTTATAGTGTCCTCAGATTCTTTTGAGATATTGAATTCTGGATAAGCATGTGATACTCCTGAATCAGTTAGAAGGTTAAGTAGTTGCTCTTCAGGAATAGAAATTGGAACATCATTTGTTATACTGCCTTTGACTACAGGTATCGGGGAAAGAAGATTCTTTGCTATGGATTCAGCGATTTTTGTTTTTGCTTGTCCAATCTGTCCTACAAACAGTATATCGTGGCCAGATAAGATCGCCCTATTGACAGCCGGAATGACGTCTTCATCATATCCTATAATACCTTTGTATGGATACTCGTTACTTTTTATTTTCATAATAAGGTTCGCCCTCATCTGCTCTTCGATTGGAACATGCTTGTAACGAATCTCCAATAAATCTCCCAATGTTTTTATCTGTTTGTAGTCTTCGGGAACTCCTGCCATTATTTGTGTATATTTCGGATCTAAGTTATAGGCACGGTATACAATATCTTTAAAGTTATTTGAACCCAAGCTATAAAAATCGCGTATTGTTCTCCAGATTTAAACATTGTCGATTGAGATATGAGTGTTACCTTGCTAAATTGGCATTTCAGTCACTCATTACTCTATATGTTCTCCATTTATCTGAGATATATTGTTCATTTGCATAAACAAAGTATTGAGCGGACTATGGTATGATAAGACCTAATTGAAACTTCGCTATGGTTTAAGCATAGTTTTTATTGAGGATCTTGTCTTCACCTTTTGCTTGTCAGCATCAGACTATAAACATATTGTTAGAATTGCAGGCAAGGATATTGCCGGAAGCAAGAAATTAATTACAGCATTAAGCGAAATTAGAGGAGTCGGTTACAATTATTCTCAAGTTTTACTTCAATCCCTAAATATAAACCCGAATATTCGCGTTGGATTTATAACAGATAGAGAATTGACAGAGGTCGAAGCAGCTGTTAAGAATTCCTCAAAATCAGGAGTACCAGAATGGTACCTTAACAGAAGGAAGGATATAGATACGGGTTCACATCAACACCTCATCACATCCGATTTGGATTTTGCTATTTCAAATGATATCGATCGTGAAAAGAATGTAATGAGTTGGAGAGGATACAGGCATATGTTTGGGTTACGGGTCAGAGGACAGTGCACTAGAACAACGGGAAGAAGAGGCGGAGCTGTTGGTGTTAAGAGGACTGGGAAGCCAATGCCAGCAGGAGCAGCAGGAGGATCTGCACCATCAGCAGCATCTGCTGCAACGGTCGGGATTACTCCACCCGCTCCGTCAGCGGAATCTGCTTCCAAAGCTCCCACTGGCACAACAAAGGAAGCACCCAAGAAATAATAGGTGAGTTGTGTTATGGGAGATCCGCATAAACCAAAAAAAATGTTTCGTAGACCAAGAAGAATATGGACTACAGATCAGCTTAACGCTGAACTCTATGTAGTCGGTTCATACGGGCTAAGAAATAAACGTGAACTCTGGAGGGCCCAATCTGAAGTTGCTAGATTTAGGAATCAGGCACGAGCTCTGTTGGCTCTTCCTACGGAAGTCAGACAAGAAAAAGAAACACAGCTATTAACGTTCCTTAACAGACTGGGGCTAGTAAATCAGTCCTCAACACTTGATGACGTTTTGAATTTGAAGATTGAAGACCTGCTCGAACGAAGACTACAAACATTGGTAATGAAGAAGGGATCTTTAAAATCGGCCCAACAGGCAAGACAGATGGTGGCTCACGGACATGTTTCCTTAGGTAACAGAATTGTAAATATTCCTGGATATTTAGTACGACGTGAAGAAGAGCAACAAATTTTGTTGCACTTGTCTACAGCATCCACTAGTTCCGAAGCATAACTTCTCACAAACACACCTGATATCTTTATACGTTCGACACAATATCCACATGGTCTATCTTTCCGTCTGAGTTCATATCAAACCCTTGAACTACCAAAGCCCATTCCTCTTGGTTTTGGTAATCTTTTAAAATTTCTTCACTATAGTTCGTTAATGCAATAACTGCAGACTTAGTTCCAATAGATCTAACTCCGGCAATTACAATTATAGTTCCTTTATCATTATATGGATTTTTTATCTTTGCAATCAAACCATGATTATCGGAGTTGTAAAATTTCCCTGATCCTTCTACTAGGCCTGACCAAAAGTTCGCCTGATTAAACTTTATCGGCAGAAATCTATTGAACTCAGCTGTTACAATGTTTGTTCCAGGTCCGCCAATAGAAATTAAAGTATTATGGTTAAGAACCTTCTCTGCCTTTGCATCAGAATCTAGCTTTACTATAAATTCCGGTGGAATATCACTGAGCATCCCTAAAAAAAAAGCTAAATGGACCGCATAATGCCCATCTCGAGCAGATGATTTGTATGGTCCATGAGGTCCAGGAGCACCTACAATTATAAGACCATGAAATGAATTGTTAACTATATATTCTTTAAAGAAGTTATTGGCATGTCGATACTTGTTTTGAGCCTGTCCTAGCGAATCAATGTGTTTTTCTCCCCAGTCCATTTCCACACCGAATGACGGGTTTGAGGTCTTGTATAGCCTAGCCGTACCGCCCTTTATAATATTAGTTCCGACCTCTTCTATTACTCCACTTGATAATAAAGTGCGAATATAGTAATACACGCTTTGATCATACACCTTTAGTTCCTTTGCAATTTGGGCTGGATACATGGGCTTGTGTGATAGTAACTCTGTTATTTTCCAGGCTAAAGGGTTCGATAAAATACGCATATATTCAACGTTTTCAAAAACTCCGATTTTTTTAGCATAAATCTTACCGTTTTCATTGTAAACCAGTGTTTTGTTATGCAGGATATTGTAGATCGCGGACCAGTATATATTGTTATTGACCAGTAACAAAAGATTTACAGCCCTGTTGACGTTAAATCTAGCTTAGCCTGCTATTCCACCGATAAAAGATTTTCTATAATGGTACGTATATTTTTTGACAAACATTTTAAGAGTTATTGTCATTAGGTACCCGTGTGTTCAATTATAGGATACAAAGGTATGTCACATGCTGCTCCGATTTTAATAGACAGTCTCAGAAAAATGGAGTACAGAGGATATGACAGCGTTGGGATAGCCACAATCACTGGTGACAAGATACTAGTGCGGAAAGGAGTTGGTAAAGTTGTGGAGGTAAACAAGTCGCTAGATCTAGGAAAAATGCAAGGTCAAGTAGGAATTGGACACACTAGGTGGGCAACCCATGGTGGAGTTACGGACAACAATGCGCATCCGCATTCTGCATGCACAAATGATATTGCAGTTGTTCATAATGGAATTATTGAAAATTACAATGAATTAAAACAGGAGCTGATTTTCCGTGGCCATGTATTTAAAAGTCAGACAGATAGTGAAGTTATTGCACATCTGCTTGAGGTTCACTATTCAAATGAACATGACATAAAGAAAGCCATTATCAAGACCTGTGAAACATTAAAGGGTACATATGCCTTTGTTGCGATTTTCAAAGATGGGGCTATTAGCGGAGCTAGGCTCGACGAACCGTTGATAGTTGGAATATCAGACAATCAATATTTCATATCCAGTGATATATTGGGCTTTCTGAAATATACAGACAAGGCAATATTTCTTGATAATAAAGACATTGTGGTTATACAAGACGAAAATTTAGAACTATTCAATTTTGAAGGTTGTCCTGTAAAGCGCCCAGTTACTCAGGTCGCTTGGGAGTTGGCTGCAGCTGAGAAGGGTGCATATGCACATTATACTTTGAAAGAAATTCATGAGCAATCCATCACAATAGGCTATGCATTGACAAACAACGAACAGATATTACAGAGATTTTGCGAGATTCTCGCAAATGCTAAAAATGTATACATTACTGGCAGTGGCACAAGCTATCATTCTGCTTTGATCCTAAAGCTGATGCTTGGAAAATATGCTAAAATCAGATCGGAGACTATTATGTCAAGTGAATTTGAATATACACTTGGACAAGTAGATGATAATTCTGCAGTAATCGCGATCTCTCAAAGCGGAGAAACGGCTGACGTTTTGCATTCTGTTAAATCGGCCAAGCAAACTGGGGCAAAGATACTATCAATTATTAACATTCCAACCTCGTCATTGGCACGCATAAGCGACTGTTCTTTAACCTTGAATTGTGGGCCTGAAATTGGAGTAGCTGCAACGAAAAGTTTCACAGGCCAACTCTCAGTTATCTACGCAATTATAGACAAGCTTTGCTGCGGATGCATAGGAATTCCATTGGATAAAACAAAACTAGTGCTGGCTATACGTCAAGTCCTATCTGCCGAAAATGACATTTCAAGGATAGTTGAAGTAGTACATGACATAAATGACATTTACATTCTGGGAAGGTCAATACATTATCCAATAGCGCTTGAAGGAGCATTAAAAATAAAGGAAATAGCATATATTCACGCAGAGGGTATTGCAGCAGGTGAATTGAAACACGGGCCATTGGCACTAATAGATAAGAATACAGTTATGATCGTAATCAATCCCAAGGATACAACGTTCAATGATACGCTTTCAAATGCACATGAAATAAAGGCTAGAGGAGCAACTGTAATTGGGATCTCTGATAAAGGCGATGAAGTTTACGATCATTTCATAAAAATACCACATGTCAGTGATGTATTGTACCCAATAATCGAGGTGATTTCATTGCAAATCATAGCATACTATCTAGCGCTCAAGAAAAATGTAGATCCCGATTACCCAAGAAATTTAGCGAAGTCTGTGACTGTAAAATGAAAATGTTCAAAAAACCCAGCAGCAACTCATATGTATGCTGTTTGATGTTGTTTATTTTTTAAAGAATATGGATCTAAACTATTCGATTGGATAATCGATCGTGCATTTAAAATAGTAATAACGGAGTAGACATAAACCTGCAAGCAATTTCACATTAGCATTTTATTTCGACAACCCTTTTTCCACGACAACCTCATACTCCTCTTCTATTGCTTTTAGTAAAACGGATCCATTTATCCTACCATTTGATTTGAGCATCGATGTAATTGATGTGCCGCCTGCTCCAACACCCTCCTTCACATAACCTTTTGCAAAAGCTTGTAAGCCTGGTTTCACAGATTCGGCAAGATGCAGATCACATGAGAATATAGGAATCTCAGTTGATACAGACATTACAAGATCGACAATATTTGAAAAACAATCTTCTGCTACATAACTTGTAGTGCCTATGGATATGTTATTTAGCGGTTGCTGAAGAGAAGTTAATGTAGCAACTACCGCGCACATTTGCGTTCCACCTGCGAGCATAATCTTACTTCCAGATGTAACTACCCCTGAAGCTATTCCAGCAACTGACGGCATCATAGGATCTCCAAATAAAGATATCGCCATGAATGGGTTCTCTTTAAGATCCCCATAATGAATTCCTGCCATATTCATCGCCTCTGAGACAACCCTATTTTTTAGTCGATGAGGATTGTTGGGCATACTACTACTTACTTTGAATTTGGCATCGATCCCAAGTGCCATCATAACCCCTAATGCTGTCGTGGTTCCCCCAGCAATGCTTTCTCCTACTACTACCAGGTCATTTGTTTTCGCGAGCTGTACCCCCAATGTATAGCCATAATCATATAGTTTTTTTACCTCGTTAAATCGCACTGCAACACCATTTCGGATATCATCTCCAGGTCTGTCGCTAAACGAGATATAAGGAATAGAGGGTTTAATTTTTGATCCTGCGTCAACTACTAGGAAAGGGATATCAGCTAATCGGAGAGCAGTCCTAGTAATAATACCGGGAGTCGGTTTTCCGTCAGGTGTAGCGGGAACATTGTTAATACATTTACAGTGCCCATAATAAAGAAATTCTGAATCTGCAGCCGAAGTATATTTTACAAGCTCTGAATTTGCACCCGCCATTGTGATACCAGGGATCTGGCTCGTTTCAGTATAAGAAATTACACATATAAAAATCGGATTCAGCGTGGAGAATCTTTCAAGTTTCGACTGCGGCCCAATTAAGCATTGTATATCACAAAATCCAGGTTGTTCTTTGAGTTTGTCCAACCCTATTCGTCAGCCGCCATAAATTGTAAAAACTCTTCCATTGATCGAGGTCTTAGCACATGATTTGTCATTTTTTCTTTGCCTATTTTGGATGTTGGGCTTGGTCCATAATCATGACCGGGGTAGACAATGAGTGATTCGTCAAGCTTTGCTACTTTGTCATGTAGACTAGTATACATCTCCCTAGGGTTGCTTCCTGGAAGATCGACTCTTCCACAATTTCCAACAAATAAAGTGTCACCAGTAAACACTAGATGTCCATCAACTATAAGACATATACTGTCTACAGAATGTCCTGGAGTATGCAATATTCTAATTGGGATATCCCCTATGTTGACTATGTCACCCTCTGATACTGATGTGTGTTTAATGACCTGAGAGTTTTTATGTTGAATGATCTTTGCCCCAGTAATTTCGGCTACCTGCTCATTACCTAAGATGTGATCAAAGTGAGAGTGAGTATTTATTACGTATTTTGCTTTCCATTTATTTTTCTTGAGTACATCAAAAATTTTGTCTAAATCCCACGATGGGTCAATTATCGCAGCTTCACCTTTTCTCTCATCAGCTATAATATAGGTGAAGTTTGCCATTTGTCCAACAGGAATTTGTAAAACTCTCACTTCGAATTACCGACTAATCCTATCTCAGATTCGTGAGGGATTCCTATTTTTTCAATATGTATAATGCCAGTATATTTTTTGTTATTGAGTAGCCCAATTTTCATTCTATGAAAGGTCACTGTAGCATCTGCTCTGATGCTAATATCATTCGCCCTGCCAGTGTTAGGATCAATGCCTGAGGGAATATCAATTGAAACTACATAGGCTTTTGATTTGTTTATTAATTTTATAGCAGATGCATGAGGTTCACGAATCTCACCTCTTATTCCGGTTCCGAAAATACCGTCTATGATTATATCTGCGTTTTCAATAGCCCTTTTAATTTTATTATTGATTTTATTGCAAGATATGATTTCTATGGAATCCATTTTTTGAATAATTTGCCAATTTATTTTTGCTTCCTCGGTCCGAATATCATTGCCAAAGCCCAACAATACTAGTCGAACTCTAGCGCCATAATAAAATGAAAGATGCCTTGATGCTACAAATCCATCTCCACCATTATTGCCGGTACCACACACTATAACAATTTGCTTCCCTCTTAATTTGCTCTTAAACTTTGAAATTAGAAAGTCGGCTACCCCATGACCTGCATTTTCCATCATATATACACGTCTCATTCCAATTAAGTTATGCGCATTGTCCTCTATGCTATACATTTGATCAGATGAAATAGGCTCCTCATGCTTGAACCATTTCTCTAACATCCGTTGCCCGGCCAAATTATAAATACTATTTTAAAAAGTTCCTTCTAAATATGTTTTTAGATGCAATCATATTTAGGGTTGGTTTAAAGGATCTGTAGAAAGATATCTATAATGCAGCGTCATAGTTATTATGAAAAGGCATTAAATAATCTGGTAAGCTTAACCTTTTAGATTTGCCTCCTCGGATGGAAAAGATCTTTCCTTCATATGTACATTTCACAGCATCGATATTCTCAAGCTTGTCAAAAATATCTCCGACCTTATAATATTCAATCAACTTCCTCTTCTCATAAACGATTTGGCCTTTTCTCATATACCTTTTTTTCCTCATAAACTTGAAAGCTAATATAAAATGTCGCGTTGTGTAAAAACTAAACATATTCCTAATTAATAGACTTCTTTTTATTTGGTCTTGGGGGACATAAAGTATGTCCCCTGTACCTGACTTTGCTTCTATTGATAACAAAATTGCCTTAGTATTGTTAACTGCAATAATGTCAGGTAGACCAGTACTTGAACCGCCCAACCTTCTGGCATTCCACACACCATTGTTTAGTCTCTGCACCAGAGTATGTTCAAAGCTATAGCCTCTATTTCTACGAATATTGCCCATCTAAACAACCATCCATTCTCTTTTGAGCGTTCTATTGACTATAAGGAAATATGCAATGACCCATTAATAGCAATATTGTTGGGCATTGATGCTCATATTGCATCTACACACAACTTTACGCTGAGATATGCGGATATTGTATAAAGTGAGTCTAAAGATGCATAACTCCCGTCCTTATATGTGCAATATAAGCATCGACTCATTCAGGGAAATATTACTGTTCAATCACCTAATAATGAAAGACAATCTCTGTTAACAAAAACTCTTTATTGAATATAAAGCAAACTACTGGATGTTGCTAGAAAACGTTCAAAGTTCTCTGGATGAGATTAATGGCGACTTGAAAGATGTGGAGGAAAGACGAGAGAAACTGATCAAAGGAACTCGAGATGTAATTTCGATTTGTAGCAAGTCAATTATCGCGATGCACCATGATCAAATGGAAAAAGCAGAAATGAATATGCAACAAGCCAAGATCATGTTAGATGAATTCAGACAATATTCAAAGACTGATCTATACAGGTACGTCTCTGTAGCCGAGCAGGAAATCGTAGAGGCATATGGTCTCAAATCTGTAATACAGAATTCAGCAATCCCTAGTATGAGAGATTTGAACGTATCAGGTCCATCATATATAACTGGACTCTTAGATTGTATAGGTGAAATTAAGAGAATGGTCTATGACAAGATGAGAACCGGTAGAGCCGAGGATGCTGCAAAGTTATTCTATTTGATGCAGGATATTTATAGTTCAATATATCCATTCGCTGTTTATGACCACTTGGTATCGGGAATGAGGCGAAAGTTGGATGTTGCAAAAATGCTTATAGAAGATGTTCGTGCGATAGTTACAGAAGAAGCGAGGAGGGACAAGCTGATAAGGGCTATTGATAGTCTTGAAAGGAAACTTGACCCCGCCGTTGATAAATTATAGAAAAAAAATGGCATTAGAATAGGAAGAATATACATAGCTTCTCATTTATTGCATATTAATGGATCTTGTATTACGGTTACGACCAGCACTCAAGTTTATTTAAAGCGAGAAAATGCATCTGCCAGAAACTTGTTTAATTTTGCCTGCCATTGCGGAAATGACTGTGGACCTAGTGGGTAATCAAGATAGTGTTCTACGAGTTTCTGATTTAATTCAGAAGTGTATTTTAGGCTTTCCGCCAGTGTTCTGTTGAGAGCCCCTCTTATAAAAATGCCCAATTTGTCCACCGTTCCAAACTCGGGATGTTCGCCTCTGCTAATCTTTTCTATATCCATTTTTGATAAGAAATGCTTCATGCCATAATTGATCTGCTCATTTGTCAATCCTTGTAACATTCTACGAAATACTTCTAATCCTGCAGTTTTGTAACCATATTCGTCGATAAACTCCTTATTGTATTTCCATAATGCCATTTCTGATGTATCGTTAGCCTCAAGCGCCTCAACTGCGATTTTGCCTGCAATTGTCGCCGCAATAATCGCGGGCCCAATTCCTCCAGCATCTAACGGCTTGGGCATCCAGGCCGAATCCCCTACAAGCATATATCCGTTAGCGACCATACAATCATTCTGTCTTCTGACTGAGACCTGCCAAGTTCCCCAGCTATTGCCTTGATCTGTTTCTCTATCTGAAATTCTTGGATTAACAATGGCCTTATTACTCCTTACATAATCATCGATGAGTGTCTTGAGATCTCGATGGACTTGCATTTGCTTATTGAGTGCATCAAACGCTTTCTGTTGGACTCCTAGACCGATGTTGACCTTACTACTTCCTTTGGGGAATACCCATGCATAGCCACCAGGTGCTAGTTGCTGATCTAAATGTATTATGCAATAATCTGGATCGAAGTATGTCTTGTCTTCCTTGGCAAGATCAAAATTGTAAATATATCTACCTGTACCCTCAAGATCATCCCTATCGATTCTTCTTTGAATAAAAGACCTGATTGGAAGGTTAACCCTCAGGACGGATGTAACTCCAGTGCAATCAATTACGAGCCTTGCTGTCTTCTTGAACTTTACTTTACTAGCTAAATCTTCGCCTTCAACGCCAATTATTGTACTGTTATCCTGTATAATGAGAGAACGCAGCGTTACCCGGTCTCTAAACTCTACCCCGACTTTTAAGGCATCTTCCATTTGTTTCTGAGGTAACAATTTTCGATTCAGGATATATCCATCTCCATCAAATGGCACGGCTGTTTCGTGGTCTGGTGAGTAAGCAATGACACCCCTTACAGGATGCTCAATTTCTGGATACCCCCATCTAACACCTATGCGGTCTGACATGTAATCAACAGAATTTTTACCAACAGCATCACCGCATATCCATCCATTTATGGTTTTTTTACCAAGGTTGTTAATGGGATTTCTATCTACAACAAGAATACGTAGCTTTTGTCCCGAATAATACGCTGCAGAGGATGCTACTATCATTCCAGCCAGGCCTCCACCAGCTATAATAATATCGTAATCCATTTCGTTTGAAGTCATTACGTGATGAGGCGTGAATTGCATGAAGGCTATTTAAAGCTAAGTTAAAGATCTGGAAAAGCAAAATTATGGTAAAGTGGAACCGGAGCAAGTAATGATAATTCAAAATGGAACTTTGTATTTATCTTACGGAGGTGACATACTACCAGTAGATACTGCTGCGTCAATAGCACCAACAGCCGCTAATCTTGTATGTCAAACACCGAAGATGCAAGCCCACCTACAAAAACAACATGATCCATAACACCTATCGCCAATGCGACTAAATCCGTTTCACTTGCATTGCATCCTGCAAATCAATCGAATAGTAATGCTGCTAATAATGAAGAGAACTTTATTACGACTGAAGTCTTTTATAGGGCAAAGAAAAAAAGTGGAGATTAGGACAAGGTTCTAAGCATATTGGGAGGTACGATAAAGTGTTAAAAGAACTGTACAACATAACAGCCGAACCCTATTTATATAATGTAAACGTTGGTGATTTATGTTTGATGTGTCAATACAAACATCGTGTAGATATAGATTTTTATCAAGTGCAATTCTCGCCATTGTTATTATTATTGGAGTGCTTTTTATTCCGCTTTTGAGTGAACAATCCTCCAAAGCTCAATCAAGCGGCGCTTCTTCCTCTTCCTCTTCCTCTGCTTCTGGTGGCGCCTCTGCTTCCGCTTCAGCAGGAAGTGCCATTGTTAATAATGAACCAGCTCGAATTAGCAAAAATGTCATTAACAGCATAGTAAAAAACTCGCAGTCAAGAGTAGTAACCACATCTCCTAGTAGCATAACACCGTTGGTAGATCTAGAGACAGTAAGGCTTGGCAAATCTACGTTTGCAAGTAATGGATACAGACCAGTCGCCGACGTAACCCCTTTTCGTATAATTGGTGGACATGTTTCACTCAGCTCGCCAAAGAGCGTCAAACTTGTAGCTGCAACTATAACTGGCAATAATGTTGACCATGCTGTAGTTATTGATCTTACAAAGGTTAGGGATGTTAAAGCCGGAGAGTCTATCTATCAAGCTGACTTGGGAGAAGTGATTACAGGAACAAATCCA
>JBKPMK010000391.1:0-9713 GCA_046732115.1 Thermoproteota archaeon | reverse complement strand
TGGTAATACTGCAATATTAGAAGTAAAATGGCCATGGCCGGGCAAATTTACATTCCATTATCATGGAATACCTGAAGAGAGAGGAGCAATGGGATACTTTAATGTAACAAATGTTCCTGCTAACGCTATAGATGGAAAGGACGTAGCTGTTACAAAGTCTATAAACATGAATGATTGGCAAATGAATTTGACTAAGAGCTTACAAAAGGCGGACCCAAATGGAAAAGTAACTACAGTATCTGCTACAAATAATGAACATCATGGAATGATGATGGGCGGTGGAGGAGGAATGGGAAAAACAGAACAGCATGCTTCTTCTTCACCTGCTACGGCAAATAACGCAGCTGAAATATCAATCGTAAGTGGTGCGGCTACCTTGGGTAACAAAGCATTTTCACCGAATCATCTCAAAATAAAAGTCGGCACAACAGTTACTTGGACTAATAACGACAATAACATACATACCATTACATCCGGGACAGCTAATACTCCTAATGTAGGACAGGTATTTGATTCAGGGTTAACATCTCTGATAAGTCCATCTAAAAGTTATTCGCACAAGTTTACAAACACTGGAGAATTTTCATATTTCTGCAGACTACACCCTACGATGTTAGGGGAAATAGAAGTGGTTCCATAAGAAGATTACAACTCTTCTAATTTTTATTAATCATCCATTACAGTATATAGATAAGCAAGCTTGTCTATCATGGTAGATATCTATCATAGTTGTATAATACTAGTTAATTTCCTTGCTTCTAATCTAAAATTTTTAGCTATGAGTGAAGAAATTTAGAAATACCTTTAAATGAATTGTATACCCAGAGTCTTTATTCTGTTGTGCTTTATGCTAGGAGCAGTGTGAGCATTGTCACGGTTATCTGAAGTTAATTCAAACGTAAATCTAGCCTTTAGCGAATTCCCTTTTTCAAACATTATCAATGTAGAAACTTTTGTGTTGTCAGTACTATTATTAATAGGCCGAAGATCTGAAGTGGTTTCATCTACATCATATTCTTTTTCAAAGGCAATCCGGTGTTGCAGTGTGTCATTGGCCATTATTGCAATTCTGAGAAATGATTCAATAGCCAACTTGCCTTTAAGGCCTCCTGTTATTTTGCTAAATGGTTCATAAACTATTGCATCAGGAGCGAATAAGTCCATTAGATTTTCTACATCCTTATTCTTGATGAGTTTGAAGAAATCAAGTACTATAGCTTTCTCATTATTGTAGATCAGGTTTTTGTTATTTCTGATTGCACTGTTAATCTTTGGATATGATTCCGCCATGCAATACTTTGTGGGCTGTACTAGATAACCAGTAGGAATGCAGTGCAATACACATGGTCGACAAGGTATTACTAATCATCATTTCGTCATTCATTCTGTCCTTTGCTAAATTTTACTTAGTAGGAGATTTAACTTAAAAACAGTTACTTAATTATGGTATTGGCCATGCTTGTTGTTATCATCGAGAATACTGCCTCTGTTTTTACCACTGTCTTAGATCTCCTTCAAGCAGACCCTTACCAATATGTATTTGATCTATATGTTTTGACATTTCTATACTGTTTTCAAACTTGTTGACGATGAAGAGTCATTGGTAGCAGTAGTGGTGTTAAAACTAGTATCAAGCGGTTGGTTTTCAACAGTTACCGTACCATTCATTTTATAATTTGGAAACGCTCTATCGAAGCTTGGCCCAGAGTAAGTAAAAGTACCTGTGCTATTAAGTGTAATTGGTTTTGAAGCAGTAGAATTATTAAATCTACCACTATCATACTCCATTCTCTTTATTTGACGAGTATCTTCATGTGCTTCATTCGGGATTAGTATTACAAGGTTTTTGATATTTTTTCCAGTAACCATTTTCTGCGTTTGATAAATACTAGATGCTTTTATGTTTGTTGTTTTTGTTCTGAAACTGCAAATACCAAAGCAACATTTGTCCTAGGAATGGATACTATTAATGTGGTTAATATGACTGCAAAAATTCCAATAAGCTTTATTTGCTTATTGATATGCTGTGAATTCTTCAACGTTCTATTTTTGAGCGGTACTTCCATATTGATAGATTTGGCTATTTTATATTAAACCAATATATAATGTACATGTTGGTTATCTACTATAGCTACGATATATACAATCTGTATCTAGATGATTGTCCATATTCAATCCATTATCAAATCATAATATATATTGAAATTAAATAATAATGATGTTATTAATTTTGATCATTTAATATAACTGGTACGCAAGATCGCGCTAAAAATACAAAAACATACTATTAATGAACTAATCTGAAGCTTCTATCACCAGTTTCTCTCAGAAAGTTATCAATATCTATTATGATATTTGAATACTTGTGATCTAGTTCAGCATTAGGGAATATATAATAAGTTGTGTATTTTGTTGTTAATGAAAGCGGTTTAGTAGATACCAACCATATATTCCTATGATGTGGCTGTAAGGATTCCAATTCTGAGACTTTACTTAAGTCCATCTTTTCCTTTATAAATTGAACAATAATCGACTTCTCGGGTTTTATCTTCAGGCTTTGTAAGCTTGGTATGATCACATCGAGAGCTAAATCGTTCTTGATTGCGATTTTTCTTTCTGATGGCAGAGTACAAATTGTCAGCATAAAATGCAGAAGTGCTTCGCTTAGCGCAGTTACAGTTCTTGCATAAAGATGATCATCGTTATTTAATTCAGAATCTAATTTTGCAATACATTTGCTCATTATAAGCTCAATATATTTTCGCGATAGTTTAATGTCAGAAGTGATCTCTGTTTGAATTTCTTCCTTACCTACTTCATCGTCTATTACAGAGTATAAGATGTGCTTAATTTCATCTCCATCTAACATTCTTTATCAATACTAATCGATATGACAACGCTAATTTGCCTATATATCTTATCAATTTTTATTTTACGATATGGAAGTTTTACACCATGATCAAGACCATTAACACTATTAATTAGAGGAAACTTACTTACAACTATTTATGATAAATGCGAAAGTCAGTAGCACATTACAATTAATTATGGAAACTAAACCTGTTTGACAAGTAATAAGGAGGACAAATGAGTTTTACAAAACAGACTTTATTGGAGCAAATTCGTGCGAGAGTAATGAGAACCCTAAACGACGGCATTCAGCTTGATATGTCAAACGAAGAATGCAAAAAATTCCTTAAAAGACATGTACATAGTAAAACAAATCTTGTGATAATATTTGTAGACATCAATAACTCTACACAGATGAGTCTTTCACTATCTGAGAAAAACTTTGCTTTAATACTTCAAACCTTTGCACAAGAAGTAGGTATTGCTGTACAAGGTTATGGTGGATATGTGTTCAAGTATGAAGGTGACGCAGTTATCGCATTATTTCCTGCAGAATACGATCGGACAAAAGCCTGTAAAAATGCACTTAATTGTTCAAGAACAATATTGGAAATCATAAACGAAGCTATCAATCCAGTCTTTAAGGCACATAATTTACCAGAAATCACAATAAGAATTGGATTGGCTTATGGCTATGCTTTAGTAGTACTTTATGGAAAGAGTTTTGAAGAAGCTCATATAGACATAGTAGGCTCCAGTATTAGTTTGGCTTCAAAGATTGCATCTATAGCGCAGCCTAATCAGATATTAGTAGGTGAATTTATTTACAATATTCTTCATTCATCAGCGAACAATGAAGATTTATTGAGAAATGTCAAGTTCAAGGAGCTGAATCTCAGTCCGACAAGTTGGAAATATCTTTCTCGTTCAGATCCTGAAAGTTTGTATCGTGTATATGAGTTTTTAGAAAATTTACCATAACAAAATGGACAAAAGAGGAGAATAGCTCTTCCGTCATAACGTTCATGTAATTTATCCTGTTGTTCGCTTCTTTTATTCACATCGTTCTTTTTTGGAGATAATAGATAGCTATACGAATCATTATTTAATTTCATATACACTAATGCGCTGGATTAGATCATATCAATAATAAAAGTGAAAAGGTCATGGTGCAGTCGATGCAGTAAGCAAACTATATCACACCCTAGTTTTTATCAATTATTATGAAGCGTGTGGAAATAATAGTACCTCATAGAATGTTGGGAGCTGCACAACGATATACATAAATACCCATAAGAAAACGTGGGGCAAAAATGTCGAAGAGGTCATTTATGGAGGGAGAGGAATTAGCGATGACTACAATGGACTATGTCAATTCTGTAATTCACGAATTGATGAATTTGGTTATTGTGCTTGTGGTGGTAATTTGGGAGTTGATTAGTTATTGTTCCCAGAGAACAAGAACAGTTTGTAAGATCCCACTGCATGGCACTGCAAACGACTTGAATATATAATATGATCTCACGCATATTGTTGAGAGGAGAGAGATATTATCAATATGTTACGTTCACAAGTCACTTCAAAAACGATTATAGAAGAAGAACAAGATCAGCTAATAGTAAGGATTAACGGCACACTTCCGGATATTTCTACACTAGGCTTTGAAGAAAACAGCGAAAGAGCTGCAGAGGTAAAACTACAAGGTACAAATACAAACACTTCTTGCTCACTATATGCTAGAATTAAATCAGACCAAAAAATCTTCCATATGCTTGTTGATGTGGGTGAAGGTATAGTCAAGAGTATCGAGAAAGGTGCTTCAGAACCCGGCATTAAGTCATCATTAACCATTCCTGATGCTTTGTTAATAACTCATTCACACGACGATCATATTAAAGAACTGCCTATGTTGGTGCGCAAAGTCAATGAGATAGAGAGTGAGTCAACAGGAAAGAATTTGAATATATTCTGTACAGTGGAATGTCGTGATCAAGTTATCAAAGATTTCCCACAGCTGTTCGAAAGAATAACTAATAATAGTAGACTATCGTTTAATATAATACGACCAGACGAATCCTTTGAAGTAGGTCCATTTTCAGTAATACCAATTTTAGCGAATCATGGTGATAATTATCCAGCAGGCGCTGTCATCTATATAATTAAATTACTAGATAAAAAAATAATAATTGGATGGGATTTTCTTTCATTGCCGAATGCAAATCAAAATTTATTTTGGAATCCAGATCTACTAATTTTAGGTACTCAAAGCTATAATCCTCATCCTGAAACAGGAATGATCTGCGTAACCGATACATACGATCTAGTTAGAAGATGGAATGCAAAAAAATCTTACCTAGTTCATTATAGTGGATTGCTTGACTCTCAAGAAACATCAAACCAGTGGTTTAGAGGTCCTACCAAGGCTATGACAACTGACAAGCTTCAAAGCATAATAGATGCGCATCTTAGAGCCAGTGGAGATAATGGGAAGTTTACAATAACTGTAGCTAAAGAAGGAATGATTTGGACTGGAAAACCAGGGAAGAAAGAAGGCCAAGGTTATCACGAAGGTGACTCTATAGGCAAGGTACTTGAGATTGAAAGCCTTCAGAAATACATTTTGAAGATTGAAAATGACGATATAGACGATAAATTAAAACTTATGATAGAAGATACGATTAACAGGTTTAATTTAGAATTTATTAGACCTATTAAAGCGGATAAGAGTGATAGCGATGATTATTATCATATTCTTAATGCCCAAGGAGTAAAAGGCATGATGGCTAAGGGACCACAGTTAAGACTGGAAATAGTTCCATCACAACTACAAGAACAAGAACAAGAACAAGAAGATTCCTCCTCTATTATCAAAATAAGAGTATATCGAGGTAAGAAGGATGTATTCAAAGATGATATACGAGTGAGCAATAGAGATGCACAAAGATTAAAGAGATTCATCAAAGAAAACTTTATAGCTATGCCTTTGCAGTAAATAGAGCAAGGCCTTTCTTCCACTTTCAATTCGCTTCAGGCACTGGACCAACTTTAAATCTTACAAAGGATGTCAACATAACCATATTAAAAGACAAAACAAACAACTAGGAAATACTTAGAGTAGTAGCAAATATGATAACATTTGTAATAAAATGTGACTAAAGGAAGTGGATGGAGTCTTTATCCGGTTGTATTTTATTCTAGCAGTATGATTATTGTCACCATTATCTGAAGTTAATTCAAATGTAAATCTTATTGAATCTCCTTTTTCATATCTTCGCGTGACTTGTGCTAATCTATGCTATGGATTAGATTCATATTCTAGCCTGATAAATGAGGCTGTACCTTTCATGTCTGCAACTGGAGCCGTTATTATGAAGGTGCCTGTTTGCTGACTATTTAGACTAGATGGACTAACTGTTACAGTCTTGTTGTCACCTATGTTATTGCCGTTGGCTTCTTGCCTTAAAACTGACAGGTCTATTTACAGTGATATCACGAGGTTGTGTATTGCACTTGACTTAGTAATGTCTATATCATATCTCTATTTTATTAAATTATCATGAAACGAATCGAAATAATAATACCGCATAGATTACTGTCAGATGCACATGCTATACTAAAGGAAGTAAATGTTGGAGGAATGAGTCATTATAAAATAGAAGGAAGTGGAAGAGTAAAACCACAACCTGTTGCTGCTCAAAGAGGTACTTCACAGACGCAGCCAGAATATATCCCAAGAACCAAGGTGGAGGTTGTTGTTAGAGATGAACAAGTTGAAGAATTAATATCAAAGATTACAGATAGATTGAGCAGTGAATTGGGAGGAAAAATATTTGTTGTGGATATTCCAGTTGTAGTGGATATAGCGACTAAAAAGAGAGGGGAAGATGCAATCTAATACTGTTGGATCAGAATATCGGAAGAGCCATCAATACTCAAACAGAATGGGCAATATGACAAGCTTCATGTATCGCAGTAAGTTGAACAGACCAATAATTCTGCAGCTATGCAAATGCGAAAAATATGAAGCTGCACTACGAACAGCAGCCAAAATCACTATTTCTTTATTCTAATTCGCCACGGGTTACTTGCTTCCTCTAATACCAAAAATTGCCACTTACTACTATGATAGATAATTATAAAAAAAATGGAAGAGTTTTTATTCTTATGGCGTTACCTCTATTTCTCCTACCATCGTAGGGTGTAATCTACAAAAGTAAGAAAATTCGCCTGCAGAAGTAAACTTGTGGGAATAAGTTTTAGATGGACTTATCAGAGATGTTAGGCCTGAATCGAATACTTGTCCTGCATTAGGAGTGTTAGGCACACCTGATGTAGCGGTGTGTATGTTACTGTCGTCATTAGTCCAAATAACAGTACCCCCAACTTTTACCTTTATATGATCTGGCGAAAATGCTTTGTTGCCTAAGGTGGTTGCTCCTTTCATAATCGATACTTGTATTGAATTATTATTTGTGGATGAGGAAGGAGAAACATGTTCTCGCTCCATTCCCATTTGTATTCCATGGTGCTCACCAGTATTCGCAGCTGAGCCTGTACTTGCAGCTACTGCTGTTACCTTTCCATTTGGATCTGCCTTTTGTAAGCTCTTAGAGGGAGCATTTGTTACGTTAAAGTACCCCATTGCTCCTCTCTCCTCAGGTATGCCATGGAAATGGAATGTAAATTTACCTGGCCACGGCCATATTGCCTCCAATATTGCAGTATTTCCAGACGCTATCTCCCATGATTGTACCATAAGTCGAGGGTTCTGCAATATACCAGAGGGATAGGCCTTAAACAAAGTTCCATGAATATGCATACCGTATGCGGGAGACATGCCCATATTTACAAGATATATTCTAACCGTCTCATTAGTTCTGGCTAGAATAGGATGTGCCATATATTGTTCGGTGTAACCATTAAACATATAGTATTCTGGTAATAGATAAAGAACATTTAGAAGAAATCAAGAAAATATCTGAGGAAAATAGATTAACTGGCTAGGTCAACTTTTAATCTTACACTAGCAGACAAATTATGTATGTTTTCCCCGAAATTACCAAACAATATTGATTATTAATTAGATCAGGGAAAGGATGTTAATAATCAAAATTGGTGAAGCAGCGAGGTAACAGTTCGCTGCTTCATTGATTTGGATTTAGAAGCAGGTTTGTTTAGGTGACTGAATAGTGATATTAATGTCACGACACATTGTGCTTTTCAATTATAGTGTCAATCTTTTTATCTAAATCAAGTATTTGAGTGAGCAGCATTTTCACTAACTACTTCACAAAGAACCTGGTCCACTATGTCATTATAGAGTTTTTCAGGGAAGCCTGCATACACCAATCTTAACAAACATATGATGTAATTACCCTGAATGTACTAAACACTAAACACTAAATACTTTCGTTCCACTCATCATGGGTGTAGGTCTCCCTCTGACCTGCTACTTTCAAACCCGCACATACGCTCTAGATAACTTCAACACTCGCAACAACAACAAGAAAAACACAACTAAAGAGCTATTTCAAAGGCTACAAGGAAAACCTATTTTCCGATATAAAGTATCTATTTGTCTAAGTGATTAGAAGCTGTCATATATTAATAATAATTATATTTCCTAATTATTGTATGTTAAGAAGGTGAGAAACTGTTTAGGTCAAACCAAGAAATCATTTGTATATTGATGGTTTCCATAGAATATCCACCCATAAAGGGTGGCATAGGACGTTATACGTATAATTTGACAAAAAATTTGAATAAACTAGGTTGCAAAGTATATGTAGCATGTAATGAAAAAGGTCATGGACAATTTGGAGGGCTTTCACCAACAAATGTACATAATTCAGATGTCCTACTAAGAATTGTGGATAAATTAGATCCAGATGTGGTACATGTACAGTACGAACATGGCTTGTATGGATTAAAATTGGATCCTATCAATCCAAGGAAGTTTAGTACCAATATCGATTTATTTTATGAACAATGCAATAATATTCCTATAGTTACTACATTTCATTCTACTTATAATTTTATGCAATGGCTCAACAGAGTAGAAGTAATAAAGTTAGCTGGCAAGTTAGGCATACTTATGGAATACTGGAAGCATTTATTGAATTATCATTCTCTTCGTGCATTTGACAGGAAGAAATTAAGACAAAGTCAAGCAGGAATAGTTTTCTCACATTATATGGCAAAGATGATTGGCGGTGGAGAACTAATTTATCATGGTTCAGAATCAGCAGCTTCTAGACATAATAGTGCAGTAGAAGCGACGACGACGACAAAGCAGCAAGCAAGAGCAATCTTTTCTCTACCAACGGATGATGATAGTCGAATTGCGCTTGCTGTGGGTTTCAGAACTGGTGTTAAAGGGTGGGATATTCTGAAGAAAATGAGAGTACCTAATCCATGGACCATAGTAGTGAACTCTAACTCAGCTTCTGATTATGGTTTAGATGATAAAAAAATTAGCCTGAGATTACAAGAGAAGAAGACCCAGAAAACTGACTATGATGGTGGTCATGGTGCTGATGATAATGATGATGGCAGTGACAATTTAATTTGTTTGCAAAAGGGTTTCCTTACCGACGAGCAGTTATCGCTTTTGTTCCATGCGGCTGATGCTTTGATTCTTCCTTATAGGCTCAGCTCAGGTTCAGGGGTAATGTTCGATGGTTTAGGGCATGGGTTACCATTTGTAGCAAGTGACTTACCATTTTTTAAGGAATTCTCCTCAAAAGGGCTTGGCATTGTTGTCAAGAGAAAACCAGCAGCATTTGCCAAGGCATTGAAAACTCTCGATACGAATTATAACATATACGTAAGAGAAGTTAATTGTTTTAGAAAAAAGCTAAAGT
>JBKPMK010000390.1:0-2701 GCA_046732115.1 Thermoproteota archaeon | reverse complement strand
TCTACTTATGCTATCTATTGCAATGGATTAGTAGAATGTCCAACGACCTTATTACCCTTCATTATAATACAGCATGCACATTTTTGATTCAGACATGCTACTGCTTGTTCGTGCTTACATATAGGACACATACATGATTGTTGATGTTGGACTAGGTTATCAGTATTACTAGGATCACTAATTGTCTTGCCCTTCTGCTGCTGTATCTTTTGTTGATTTGACTTGTCACTAACATATAGCCATAACAAAATCAAAGGTATCCCTAATGCAAAGAATATGCCTATTGTTCGTATTGGAATACGCAATACAAACAAAGATATTCCAAAACATAATGTAGCCAAGCCGAGAGTTAAAATCCAACGATTTGTAAGGCTTTCTACTATTTATAGAATTCTAGCGCCTCTGTAGGGTAATATAATCACTATCTGATATATGGAATTTCTTCTTCAGTCTTATGTTCTACTTCATCTTCTACACTGGTATCTGTTGTTGTGAGTAGTCTTTTTCTTTTCCTTCGTAATTTCCTTACTTCCTCAATTATTTCTCTTAATTGTTCCTCAGAAATCCTTGATATTTTGGAGTCACATTCCATGCCTTTGGCGTCTAGAATTTCTTCAGTTAGTTTGATGATCTCATCTTTGTGCTGCTCTTCTTCTATACTTAGCATATTAAGACTTCTAAATCTGAAGTAAGCAAATTCACTCATTATGATCTATTATTACAGCAAACTTGTTATTATTGATCTTGTCATACTTGGATTTGCAGGATTCAAGTCTGTGACTTCAGTAAAACCGCAAGGGACAAATTTTAGAGATATTCAATAAATGTAAGTAAATTCAGAAAACTTGATTTGTTATTGTTATTTCTCCAGTTTCCTCTTCCTGCTTTTCCTCTATCTGATCTTGATCTTCATCATAATCAGCTTCTTTCGATTTTTTACTTGTCAACCTCGTCGTTATCACCCGATGATCTTAGGTCGTCTTTGAATTTGTTAGAAGATACAAATCTAATAGCATCGTCTATCACAGTTGCATTAGTAAGCAAATCCATCTTCATAGAGTAGCACTCTTTAGAAAATATATTTGGTTCCCACGCTGTTTTGGATAAAAGCATTAGGCATGTTTTTGGATATCTCAGTCAGAGCTTTCAAGCCAGAGCAATGGCAAGGGATAATGAAGTTAGACTTTAGTTGTTCTAGTTCATCGATCGTCCTTGAAATTAATGGCTCAAATACCCCACCTGTTAGATGCATTCCTCCAATCACAGCGTAGATCCTATCCTCGCCACTTAATTCTTTTGCATATTTTATGATATTTATTATTCCAGCATGTGCACAACCCGTGATAATTACAAGCCCTTTGTCTTTAATATTCAAGACAATAGCTTGATCATCTTTGATTAATGGATCATTTTCCATTTTCCCATCTATCTCCGAATAGTGGTTTGGAAATCCTTTCTCAAAATCATTGGTTCTAGGTATTTCCCCTGTAACAAGAATGCCATCTTCGATCCACAAGCTCTGGGATTGTTTTTCCACTAAATTGTATCCAGCCTCAATTAAATCAGCTCTGTTGGGCGCCGGCAAATTTATCTTCCTGCCATCTTGGAACTTTACCAGTCTGTTTCTAAATGCATCTTCGTGAAGAACTAGAGGTAGCTTTTGTTTTTGTTTTTGTTTTTGATTTTCTTCGTTGATTTTCTTTCTGATATTAAGTAAGCCACCTGCATGGTCAATGTGACCATGACTTGAAATTACTAGTTCACAACAAGACAAGTCCAAACCCAATACTTCTGCATTGTGACTAGCTGCCAATGGGTCTAAACCAGAATCAAATAATAGTCTATGTTCAGTTCCATTTACTTCTAGTTTTATAGCTGCGCAAAAGCCATGTTCTGCCATAAGTGGATGTACAAACCAATTTTCATCTAGAGAAGGACGGTATGCAACTTTGGTATTTGGTAATAGTACGTCCACACTATTATCAACCAAGCATGTAACTTCTGCGCTCTCAATATCTTCCAGAGGCATTCTTTAATGTTGTTGTTATAACAAAGTGCCTAGTAAGGCTTACCTTTTTTAATTGCGTTGCTTGGTTTCAATACTCCTCTATTAGAATACCTTGTTTTTTGTCATATACAAATCATTTTCAGATCAGGTTTGCCCATGAGAGTATATCCAAATATGATTCAGTGATTTATCAATATTAGATAACCATGTTAAGCCAGATTTTTAATATGTTCAATGCATATTCCTGATACCTGCATCCTATGTTAAAGCAACCAAAAAAGATTAACTTATAAAGAAAAATCCTATTGCAATTATAATGTATACTACAGTTAGCATAAGGCCTTCAAACCAATTACTCTTGCTATCATGTGCTATGAGATTTAATATTATCGCTGCAAGGAAAATGCTAGCCAGCTCAAATATTGTAAATACCAATGTAACCGGCTTACCCATAATAATACCAGCTATTACAAGAATTGGAACCACAAAAAGTGCATCTGAGTCCCAGAACCAGCTGCAATCCCTATTGATAAATCGATCTTTCCCTTCCTAGCAAGTATTATTGCACTGGTATGTTCAGCAGCATTCCCAACTATTCCTATAATTATTGCACCAACAAATAGTTCTCCAAATCCAAGTTCTTTAGTTGTGGCTTCTACTGATCCAACCAAGATTTCACTTACTATGACCACT
>JBKPMK010000389.1:0-5908 GCA_046732115.1 Thermoproteota archaeon | reverse complement strand
AGCAAGTGTAGAAGGTGCCCCATGTTTTGGCTGCACTTATCAACATTTATGCTCATCAGAAGACGAAACAAGTCAATACAGCCCTGAAAAGTGTAGATGGATTGAAGAATGGGTTTTATTAGGACTTAGCCGCGCAGCTACATTACCGCAACAAAATCCTGAAGGTTAGCGAATAATATAAGTCTACAATAGAATCGTGTATTGCATCATTCTGTAATACACAATATATCTAATACAGCTAATCGCAATATTGTAATCAGGAATTCCATTCTTCTAAGTGAAATAGTTAAAATGGTCTTTATTACTAAATAGTAGATGTCTGGATACTTATTGTATTAAGGTTTTCCTAGTGTTATACCACTGTTCTTATCTTCAATAGACTCAGTAATAATATCAACCAATTTTTTAGCGATATCTCTTTTACTTTGTAATGGTAAATGAATGACTTTCTTCTGTCTGTTTATTATGAATACCTCGTCATTATCAGAACCAGCTTCAGAACCTGCTCTGCCAATATCATTGGCAACGATTAGATCACCGTCACATTCCTCTAATTTTTGATATGCTTTTTCTACTATAGATAAGTCTGATACATTGTATTCTGCTTTGAATGCAACTAAAAATATATCATTTTTAGTGATATGCTTGATCCGATCTACGATCTTTCTTGTCGGTACAAGAGATAATGATAATCGATCTAGTCTGCTGTCGATTTTATTAGAACTTTTCTCTTCAGGCCCGAAATCCGTTACAGCTGCAGCTAAGATAGCAATATCATATGTCTTTGATGATAGCTCAGAGACGACAATATTGCACATTTCCTCAGTTGTAGTCGCTTTGATGACTTTAAGATCCGATGAGTCTGATGAATAGTTTGCTGCAGTTGTATATCCATAGACTATTGTAACTTTTGCACCTCTGTTGCTTGCTTCTTTGGCAATTGCATTTCCAATTTTACCTGAGCTTAAGTTTGTAATCACACGCACCGGATCTATGTACTCAACTGTGCTACCTGCAGTAACCAGTATATTCTTATCATGCAAAGAAAGGATTCCGTTTTTACTACGTTTATCAAACTTATTTAAAACCTGTTTTAGAGCTTGCTCAGGATGAGCAACTTTGGCTTTTCCTTCTGAAAGCAATGGCTGCAAAAATTCAATTCCTTGATTCTTTAATCTACAGATATTTTCTTTGATAAAAGGATTATCATACATAGACCTATGCATAGCGGGTGCAATAATTATTGGAATTTTAGATCCAAGAGCAACACTCAAAACAGAGGTGACAGGCGTATCATCAATTCCGTTGCCAATTTTTCCTAATGTATTGGCTGTACACGGATAAACGATAATTAGGTCAGACATGTTATAGTCCGCCAGAAATATGTGTTCAAGATCTCCTGTTAACCTTGTAACTACTTTGTTGCCTGTAGCCCATTTCATCATATCTGCAGTAAGCAATGTTGCTGTTGCCATTTCTGACATCACGCAGTGAACATCAGCACCATGTCGCATAAGCATACGTGACAAGTCGATCGCTTTATATGCAGCTACGCTACCGGTTATGCAGAGCACTATTTTCCTTCCTTCTATTTCGTTACCTTCTATAGCAGTAATATCTTTGGACGGATGGTGTTCTCTTCTTATATTATATCACCACTTTTTTCTTATATTTCATTTTAAAAACTACTTTCTCTTCTCTTTCTTCTTCAAGACCATGTTTAGTTCCTTGAATTCTTTAGATCCCATATGGAAGATATTTTGCTCTTCTGGAAATTTACTCGATTTGACATCAGTTGTGTATTGTGAAATAGCATCTAGGATCAACTTAGAAAGTTCTCCATAACGTTTTACAAACTTTGGTTTAATATCTTCATAAATTCCAAGCATATCATGTATTACAAGAACCTGCCCATCACAACTAGAACCAGAACCTATTCCAATAATGGGGACAGAAATATTTTGGGAAACTATCTCTGTTACCTCACTTACAACTAATTCCATTACTATACTAAATACTCCAGCTTTTTCTAGGTATTTTGCATCTGAAATTATTTTTAATGCTGAACCCTTTGTCTTGCCCTGCAATTTATAGCCTCCCCAAAGACTACAAGTCTGGGGTTTCAAACCTATATGTCCCATAACTGGAATTCCTGCATTAACTAGAGCTCTAATGATTTCGACTATCTCTGTCCCACCCTCGAGTTTTACAGCTTCACAACCTGCTTTGATAAATAGAGTAGCATTTTTTATTGCATCACTGACACTTGATTGGTATGATCCGAATGGCATGTCTGCTACGATCATTGCTCTTTTTGTTGCCCGCGAAACTGCCTTGCAGAATAGCAGCATCTCTTCCATATTAACTGGAGTTGTATTTGAATATCCTAACATTACCATACCTGCGCTGTCTCCAACTAGCAAAACGTCTACGCCTGCTTTATCACAGATCAATGCAGTAGAATAGTCATAAGCCGTAAGTACAGACACCTTTTCTTTTCTCTGCTTCATTGATATTATGTCACTTACGCTTATTTTTTTTCTTCTATCGTAGATGTTTTTGCTATTAATTTCATGGGACTGCATTTGTTAGACTACCGCCTGCGATCCCGAATAAGTCTGAGTGATTCTGCTAAATTGGATTTATTATCAAATTCTTCTACAATTTTCTTTAATATGGACTTATCTTTCGTTTTAAGATGCTTTGCAGCAATAATCATCTCGGGTATAGCTCGTATAATGTTGTCGACAATTGTAATTTGTGCTGCCATTGCTGTTCTTGAAAGTGGATTTAGATCAATTGTAATCACTGTCTTGCCAATATTCACAAGAGCTTCAGTCCTATCTCCGTCCTCTAGTGGTACAAATACAGCATCAGCCTTGTATATTCCATTATGATCCACTCGTCTTCTTTCGCTTTGTAATTCGGGAATCGAAGCTTTAGATTTTTTAATTCCCAGGACTATACCGGCTTTATTTTTTTTTAATTCTCTTTCAATTGCGATTTCACGTTGCCTAGTTCTATAAAAAAGATTAACCTCTATTACTGCACCTGTGATATGGCTTAGCTCCACAATTTCCTTTGCACATAGTGCAGCAACATTCCCGTTAACTGAAATTACGGGATAATCGGCCAGAAGAATTGTAGAGGAAGCAGCCTTTGCTGCAATACGTGCAGCTTCACTCGTGTGTTCACCCAACAAATAGTCAAAAGCTTCTCCCCTTCCATGGGCAATCAGGCCTTCTGGAACAACCAATCCGTCCTTGAATCCAGCAACAAGCAATTCTCTAACGTGAAGTGATTTAGCGCGTGGATGGTTGGGAGGAATATTGATAGTCATGGATGTCTATTCTACCTATAGCATCCTTGCGCCTTCATTATCTATATTGCATGTTATTAAATTACCGTTAAAACTTTCTAGACATCCTTTTGCTTCTTCTATTTGATCGCTCGAAACCAGAGTGAACAATGTTTCTCCAAATAAAGCTATTCCAGAATCAAAACCTCTAGCCCTTAGCATTTGTATAGGCAATTTGCATTTGCCTTCAGTCAGACCAAGATGATTTGCAAAACAATATGACAGCTTTAGAAAGTTACAAGTATCTTTTGATGCTTTCAAGTTTTTTAACATCTTCTCGCCAAGCCCATTTGTCAAAACACAATGATTTCTGCTAAGAAATGATTTTGTAGATATTTGAGAGATACAAAAAATGAGCACTTTGTGGTTCTTAAGTTCTATCTTTTCTATAGTTCCAACACCTGGAGCACCAGCGTTAGTCCGTATTTCAAATCCTCCTGCAAATTCTGCAATCACAGTACCAAGTCCTGTCTTACAGGCAATTTCAGCATTATGTGCAATCTGTGCTGCTTCAATCGTGCTAAGGCCTGTGTTAAATGCATCGTTAAGTGCATAAGATAGACTTAATGCTGCTGCTCCACTAGAGCCAAGTCCAAAACCTATAGGGATAGTACTCTCATGTTCAATATTAATAAAACAACGTTGATCAGTAAGTCTAAGATACTGTTTTATAACCCACCTAGATACTTCTGCATCTTGAACTCTTATGCCATTAATTGAAATCTGATAATTTACCAAGTCGTGATCAAAAATCTTAACAGTGGTTGTGATGCCACGGTCAATTGAGAAACCGGCACCTTTGGAGCCAATATAGAGATTATTACTAACATTATATTTGATTTTCTCTGGTTTTTCTATAAAACCCGTAATATGACCTGGACTGAATGCTTTAGCTGTGCAAAGAGGAGCCTCAAGCACTGATGTCATATGCTAGTTTATAGACAATAAAAATATAAAAATACTGTTTAATTAGTATAAACCAGTATAAACTACGATGAGCAGATACGCAAGAAGGTTACAGAAAATAGGCAGTAGCGTTCTAATCTCATTACCTAAAGAATGGGTCAAAAACAATAACTTGCAAAAAGGAAATGTGGTTGTATTAGAAGTTAATAGAGATAATTCAATTTCTCTGTTTCCATCTGATGTAAACAGCGAGAATATAAAAGAGGTGTCAATTCCATATAGCCCAACTTCGATGGATAGTTTAGTTAACCAGATCTATGGTGCATATCTACTTGGCTACAATATAATACGTATTAAGGGCAAATCTCAAATATCTTTCAGCAACAGAGAGCTTATTAAGTATGCTATGCAAAAACTTGTTGGTTTAGAAATAGTAGATGAGGACGGATTTAATATTATATCGCAATTCTTGCTTGATGCAAATGCACTAGATGCAGAGAAGATACTCAGACGAATGAGCTCCATCATAGCAGGAATGCACAGAGACACACTAGACGGGCTACGAACTAAAGATTCTGGTTTTGAAAAATTAATAATGAGTAGAGACGATGAAGTAGATCGGCAATATTTCTTGCTCGTAAGGCTAATACGAAGTGCTATGGTAGACCAAAAACTGGCAAGCAAGCTCAATTTAAGCAATATTGATATCTTGGACTATCGGATTGCCGCTAATCATCTTGAAAGCGCTGGCGATTATATTACTGATTTTGCATCAGCATTACCAAATATATTCAATACAAAACTTATTGAGCTAGTTACTGAAGTGGGTATCTTAGTTGTCAAGATGCAGGAAACATCTGTTGCTGCTTTCACTAGCATGAATAGATCCGAATCTGTAGAAGTTGTAAAAATGTACAGCAGATTTAACGAACTCATAAATTCAATAAAGGAACTATCTGCAAAGACAGCAGAAGAATCTAAGAATTCAGAATCAACTATCTCACTTCTTAACTCCATATATGCTATGGACAAGGTTGCTAGATGTTGGATTGACATAGCGGACCTAGTTAAACCGGTATATAGGACAATGCCGCTCAGGAATGTCTAGATTCTAATCTTGACATAAACTAGGTTTACATGCCAAATATTATATATCATGTCTTTTTTACCTTAAATGCCTGTTATTATATGAGATGAAGTTAATAACTGACTACTGGCTTTGAGCACCAAATTTAAATTGCCTTTTTGCATTAATGATGTTTAGTTAAATGATATACTTATGAGAAATCCCTTTAAGAGATCTGGCAAGTCATACGACAGAAGAACCCCTGAGGGAGAGCCGCTTGAGTATGTAGGCTCACGATCTTTTATGGGGCTTAATAAGTTAAAAATCCTAGCAGCAATAATTACTTTTATTATTATTATAGTTATACTGTCTGAATCTGTTGTCATTGTACAAGCAGGACACAGAGGAGTTGTTCTATATGTTGGTGCTGTTGAAAATAGAGTACTAGGAGAAGGATTACATTTTATTATACCATTTGCTGAACAGGTAATACAGCTAGAAGTACGTACGCTTAAATTCCAAGCTGATGCGTCAGCTGCTTCAAATGATTTGCAAGAAGTAGCTACTGTGATAGCTCT
>JBKPMK010000388.1:0-3749 GCA_046732115.1 Thermoproteota archaeon | reverse complement strand
TTAAAAATTTCTAGCTGATTTGTGCAGATAGACTTGCACTATCGATAAATACCTTGATTACCTATTCCATTTATGATGCGCACCATAACATGCAAAAGATTGGAGATAAAATAGCCTATAATACTATTGAAGAAATCCTAGATCCTTTGCATACAGCATTGGTGGTATGAGATGTACTACGCGCATTTATTAATTGATTATTAATAAAGAAGAATTTAGTAGGAATCTGAATTCAGTTGTAGAATTAGCACGCAAATCAAACATTCCAATATTCTTTACAATTCAAATATCATTAAAACGATTTGAATCTTCAGCAATCGCATACACTCTTAATAAACTAGGGTTTGAGCGCCTATTCGAGCGGTTTACGGCTGAAGATTGGATTTTACAATAAAACCCAAACAAAATGAATTAGTAATAAACAAACATACAGCAAGTATATTCATAGACACAGGTTTTGAGCGCATGCTTAGAAATGCTGGTATTATTACGATAGTGTTTACAAGTACTGCTACAGAATTTGGAATAGAGTCTAGTGCTAGGGATGCCTTCAACAGAGGATTCTATTCTGTAGTAGTTTCAGATTGTGTATCTTCGCCATATAAAGATGGACATGACAGATCACTTGAATACATGAAGAATTTCATAACCATTATAAATTCAAAGGGGATTGAGAATCTTTGGTTAAAACCCCTAGAAGAGGAATATATCGATAATGTCCAGTTTATTCTAACATCAGTAGATAGGGTTATTATTTGCGATCTCGATAAGTATAGCAATGATATTTAATATCCCTTTATTAGCATAGACTAGAGTTGTTTATCGATACCTATGTAATCACTACGAATACACCATTGCCATCATACATCCACTAGGAGCAATACGGCGAGGATAAACAATAACTCTACTATTGTCATTATATCGTATATCGTTACCTCTCAGGTGTCTATTGCCACATTATAATGTGGACCAATCATTATCATTTCTTCCGTATAAGGAATATTATAGAGACCAGACCGAATTCGATCCATAGTGTTATTGCTACTAACTATTCTGCAAAAACTTGTCCTATTGGAATATCATTTGGGAAATCTAATGAAGATAGCCATAAGGACTGCTGGAAGGATTTAGAAAAGTGGAAAATGTTAGATAGACAAGAAATCAAAGAACGGGTTGGCTCACTTCCTAAAGAAAAGCTGCCAACTATATATTATAACAGTAACCTAATCAAGCAATTTAAACAAATTAAGATGGATGGAAAAGTTACTATTTAACTACATTTATTATAACCCTTTCACTCTTGCTTGTATTGTTAGGCAGTTTGATAAGGTTTGTGTAATTGCTGAATTATGGTAACAAAACGAGCTCAGAACTGTAAAATTATTGAAACATTTCATTTTATTTAGCTTAAGTTAAAAGTGTTATTACCAACTACAGTCGGCTGGTCTTGCTGACCTAGCTAACAAACCGGCTGCGGGGGCTAATACGAGACGACGACACATCCATACGCATACCTAATCACTCGTAATTCGTCAAGATAAAATTGCGGGAATACTTCTACATCTACCTTCTTGCTTAGACTCCCTAAGTATCCAGGACAAATAGTGATTCTATCAAAGCCCAGTCGTTCTGTATAACATCAGCCTGTACTCCGTGGCGGCTATCCATATGGCTGCTGAACTTACCCTTACGTCTTAACTCACGGCACAATCAGGAGCGGTATAACATATCTCCAGATTTCTGCTTGCTCATTTTTCCTGCTCCTCCTCCTCTTGTTCTTGGTGTAGCCGCTGGAGTTTCTCACATAGGATGTCAGCAGCCTCGTTACAATTTTCTGACCGTAGTTCTTCTATCATGCGCTTTAGTCCTTCGATTTCGTCCTATATTGAGAGCACTTTGCAGCCGCTACGCTTCCAGCCAGTCATTCCTATCCGAGTCCTCCTTAACGCATAACCAGCATGCATTTTCATAAACTAAGTTGTGCCTCGGACAGTATTCGTATTTGGACTCTAGTGTCATAGTCTAGACTCCTGCCCTGTTTTCAATTTGGTAACAATACCGATTCGGGATAAGTATTTGAATTTTGTCTATCAGCCGAAATTTCTAAATATCGTCGTAGCGATTCAGAAGAATACACGCACTGCCTACTCAAGTCAAGTCAATCCCAAGAAGGCTGTTTCTTGCTGGACTAGTTTGGCTCGCTCACACAAGTAGTCTAGCGGAAACAACCTTATCTTACCCTTTAAGAATGGCTAACTGTCTGACTTTATATGAATCTAGACTATTGCAGCTGCAACGAATTTGAAAAGGCAGTGGATTATAACGATATTAGGTATTATCGGCCTGAAGACGATAGGTTTAATGCAGTGAAAAAGGCAGGCTGGTATATCTATTCTTTATCTCAAGATCGGCCGGTTGCTAGTCTGGAGCCTATCAAATACTGTCCGTGGTGTGCGAAGAAACTAACAAAGCCAAACTTATAGGGTAGCCATAATACGACTATACAAAACCAGTCGTTTATTAACACGTCAATCCGCATAATCCATATAAAAAAGTGGAGGTAGGTAGGTACTAGTACTTTAGTGTCTGATTAAAACTTCCTGTATGTGACTCAGGCTTTACCGTAGCATTTACCATAAAAGGATGTTGAACTTGTTCTACTTGTGATGGAAATGCAGGTAACTTATCTTTCGGATTCCAAGTAATCGTAACCTTACCATATGTATCCATTAGTTTACCCATCAAAGCAGTGGCTCTGGCCTTAGGAAGTTCTGGAAACATCGGGTCAGCCATATTCGGTGCAAACTCTATTTTATGCGCATGCCAGTTTGGCTTTTCCCTGTTTGGTAATAACTTGTATTGTTCTGACGTAATTACATACTCTACTCCTATAAGGGTGGCATTCTTTGAGTCGCTGTCATATAGTTGACATACTAAAACTATCTTATCATTTGGCTTACAGTAATGCTGTACTCTTAGCGCGGGGTCATCAAATACATGCCTTATCGCTGATATATGGCCTTGCGGAGTGTTGTAGCCATCAACAGGCTTAGTGGCGTTACTCTTTGCTATAGTTGTATTAGTGGTCATCATTCCGGGCACGGGTGCTGTTTGAGCAACCATCACTGACGGTGTGGCAATTAGGCTAAGCACAAAGACAGTCGTTACTGAAACAATAACTGCAATATTGAGCGCCCTTGTAGTACTCATACTCATCGCATTTTTTCAGTATTCTGGTTGTGGGATATAGTATAAAGAGGTATTATGGCATTATCTACTCATCTATCCAGCGGATGCAGCTGCGTGGCTCCCAGCAAGTAAAATTAATGGGACTATTACTGTTAAGTTGCCTTATTCATGCCACAATATGTCTTCCAGCAATGAATTATATGGAGTAGATAGAATATGAATCCTAGTTAAGTCATAGTTATCTTCTTCAAAAAATATCTGGTAATTACAACATAGGATAAGTTTGGTGCTGGCCCGTGGTATACCAGCACCTTTTTCTAGATATCTACCTATCTATGAACGTCTGGCTCTTCTAATGGGAACAAACCATAATTTGTGTCCAGTTAGTGTTAAGTGTTGCTCTACATTGAGCACCCAGACTTAAGATATTTGAATTTTTGATCAAGGGGGTCATCTTAATTTATTGTTAATTCTACTGAAAGTTCCAAAGTACTGATATGAAATCTATCATTGTGGATTACTGGTTCATGCTGTCCTTGAAATGAATGAAACTACGTATA
>JBKPMK010000387.1:0-8909 GCA_046732115.1 Thermoproteota archaeon | reverse complement strand
TGTCCATAAATATAACGACCTGAAACTTTATGACGTATACATATTCCTTTGCAAGTCATTTATTATTACTACAACTTCTTTAGTGATTCAACAGATGATGAGCTATTGTGGATTATTAATATTAGATAACCAAGTTAAGTCGGATTTTTAATATATATAATGCATTTTTCTAATGCCTGTACCATAGAGCACTAGTTAGCTAGTATCCCCCATGCTCTACGACTGGTAAGCTGAAGCAGTGGGTTGTCCATCATCCGCTGTTTCTCTAAACTTCAATAGCATAAACATACCTACAAATAATCACAGTGATTTTTGCTGAATAAATAAAAGATTCAGCTAATCCAAGAATTCAGACTGGACTGTATTGGATTGACATTCATGTGTAATAAATGCGGAAGCATCTACTTGAAAGCTTGTGCATAATCTCTTGTGAATTGACTAAAAGTTATAGGTTTTTTACCTGTGACCTGCTCAACTGCAGAAGATATTTCTGATAGATATCCTGCTCTACTGACACCAAACAATTCAATCATTGAATTTATAGTCCAGTCATCAACACCCATATCTTTCATTCCTTTACGAGCATCTTCATCCGATATATTTACGTAATTTACTTGTTTTCCTATTTCCTTAGAAAGTATTTCTGCTGCCTGTCCATATGATAGTGCTTCGCCTCCGGTAATGTCATAGGCCTTTCCCATGTGTTTACTTTCCCCATTTTTGCTGCTGAGGCTGCCATTAAGAGCTTGTACTGCTACTGCAGCAATATCACGAACATCAACAAAACTAGCCTTGGCATCTCCAGCTGGCACATAAAAAGCTCCCTGAGTTTTTATAAAACTACTATAGAAAGTAACAAAGTTTTGCATAAAGAAGTTTGGCCGTAAGAATGTAAAAGGTATTCCAGATTCTTCTATAATCTTCTCAGCTTGTCTGTGCAAGCGACTAGGTGTGATTGCCTGTTCAGCATTAGCTCCTAGCACTGATTGTTTTACAATATATTTTACTCCAGCATTCTTTGCTTCATTTACTAAATTTGATGTCAGGTCTACCATATTAGACTGAAATGGAGTAAGCAAAAATAGTTTGTCAACACCTCTTAAAGCTGCAGATAAAGTATCTGGCTTGTTATAGTCAAGCTCTATCGCTTGCACTCCTAAGTTTCTAAACGAACGTGCTGCTGCCTTGATAATCACATCTTCTTCTTTTCTTTCTCCTTTAGCTGACAGTAGCTGCTTTACAACTTCACTACCTACGGTGCCAGTAGCACCTGTAACCAAAATAGTTTCTGCCATTGTTTGTTATCCTGTTTTATTTCCTTTATCATCTATTTAGGTTCTGCAGTAACCATTTGGTTAGTTATTTCGTTGCGCTTTGTACTGGTAAAGCATTATTGCTCAACGTTTTTTCTTATATATACAAACATTCCGAAACTTTTTGAACATCAAAACACAACCACTGTGAAACTATCATATACCTGTAATAGAAGTCAGAGATTCATTAAATTTGGAAAAAGGCAGTAAAGGTAGTAAGAAGATTGAAATCTTCATTTTTTCTTTTATTGGAATTAAAGGGTTCGTTCCAAGTGGTAGAGAGGCATTTCTCAATGCTCTACTTGCAAAAGGATTGCTATGGTCAAATAACATAACCATTGATGTTCAACAATACATAGCCTCCCCTCATTACCTGATTAAAGCAGTTGGATTTAACGCTTCGGACAAACTGGCTCCAGAGGACTTTATTACATTTCATACATCTACGGAGTCTGTACAAGCTTCCTTTGGTAAACTGATTTCAGAACAGGTGAAAGCCTTATTTAGAGACGTTATTCATTTCTGAAAATTAAAACAAATTCTTCTTTCATCTTTCCCATGGTTGATTTGTATTTGCCTCTGTTAATTTCTTTTAACAGAATCAAGCCAAGGTCTTCTGCCTCCTTCTTTATTAGCTCATTTAGTGCCCAAACTTTGCTATTATATATCGGATTACCTATGGTAATACAGCAGTATTTTTTCTTTTTCAGCACTCTTTTCATTTCTATTAGGGCACTATGCATGTCACGAAAGAACCTACCAGGGGTATCGGCTCTACTGCGCTGACCGCCGATTAAAGATTTCTCTAACCCGTATTGACTAAAACCTAACCACCATAGAGATAATTTCTGATATTCTGCGTACGGGACAGCTGCCATATACGGAGGATGGGTACAAATTAAATCTATAGATTCGTTTTCAATAAACCATAAACCTCTGGTGTCTTGGTTGAAAATTTTGATATTGGAGTTAGTAGAAATTTTGTTAAACTCCAACATACCGTTAACCATGTCATCTACTGCGGAGGCAAATTTTTCATATACTCTATTTTTAGGAACTGCATTTTTGTTTATCATTAAATTTCCAAATCCACTTGTTGCATTAGATACACTTCTTAATATTGAAGAAAAAGCTACCAGCAGGAAGTCTCTAACATCTTTGCTTCCTAATGAGTCAATTTTGTCTTTTATTAAAAACAATTCATAAACAACATTCTTGTGAAACCATTTCGGTATATTCTGATGAAGTCTATTAAAAACAGACTCATCTATTGATGCTCTTTTATTCTCAAAATTAAGCAGCGTGACATTACCCCTTGTAGCCAAAATATCTTGCTTTATAGATGCACATATATCGAAGATTTCTCTTAACTCCGAGTTTCGTAGGTTAGTTGTTTTTGTCTTAGATATGAGACACGCCAAAGGGTTAATATCTATCCCCAACGCATTCCTACCCAATATCTTAGATTCAACTAGCGTAGTTCCGCTGCCAATAAAATTGTCTAATATAATGTCGTTCTTTTTAGAGAAATTTTTTATTAGATAATTAGGAATCTGAGGGATATATTTTGCTGAATATGGGTGGTATCCATGTGTTGCATATCTTGTGTCTGCGTCTTGTAGCTCCCAGTCTAGAGATTCAAGGAGCCTTATTTTATCTATCTCGGTTTGGGATAGGTTTTCTGACTTTAAGGTCATACTTTACGCCAGAATCAAGTGTAATGTTGTTCCATCCTACGTTATTTTTGATAATTTCAACATAATCTTGGTTAATTTCGTAGATAATTGAATTTCTTTCAAGGTTTCTTGCTACCTTCATGGTTGTTCCGCTGCCTCCAAATGGGTCAAGTACTGTTTCGCATTCAATCGTGTATAATTTTATTAACCTTTCTGGCAATATATCCGGAAATGGTGCCGGATGGCCTTTAGTATATGAAACTCCCATTTCCCACACACTCCATGCTACCTGTTTAATAAATTCCTCTGACAACCTATGTTCAGGGCGAAGGTCTATCTCTATTTGGCCATCATTTTGAAATATGAGTATATACTCGTGCATTATATTCAAGCTAAAGGAACAAGGAAGCGGCTGACTCTTGAGAAATTTAGTCACACCACGCTGCCATAATCCTTGTGTGCCCTTCGGCTTCACCCAAATAATTTCTTTCTTGAAAGAAAAATTAAGGTCTTCCATCATCTTTACTACATCGGCGTTAATAGGTTTCATGCCATCGTTTGAAACTGCAGTTCCAACATTGATGGCTACAAACCTTCCGGGTGCCATTACTCTCTTTATCTCTTTGAGAACCCTCTGAATTTCATACAGGTATTTAGCATAAGCTTGGTTTGGTCCTAAACCTTCTTCTCCATATTTCTTTAGGTTCCAATATGGTGGAGAAGTAACAACTAAATGAATAGAGCCAGAATCAATTTCTGGCATAGATGACGAATCACCTATGATAAGAACATGATTAGTCATGTTGCACTACCTACTCGTTATTTTTGTACTCGATATTTTAAAAGGCTATTCATAAAGCTAGTAGAATATGGATATGAAAAGACTATTCATATCCATATACATATTCAGAAAGGGAGAATCTTCGGATGATTGGACATAAGTCATTTTTGACTATTACTATCTAACCTATTTGTTCTTCAACCGTTAATGTTTTTGTATATCCACAGATTTCTAGTTGTTTGTCAGTTGTATTCCTTACCTGTTTTGCGGTATTTCTGGTGAATAGATATCAGTCTGTTTATATCTTCTTCCGTATCTGCCGGATTACATAATTTGGCTATTTTCAAGACATCTCTTATGTCTCTGCTGCCTGTTTTCCATACTGAAGAAGCTATCTGTATCATCGTGTTATAAGGTAATTTTTTAACTATTCTGACACATATCGCTTCAAACTCTTTGTATGTATATTCAGGAATTTCAAATACTGTGAATCTGCTGAGCAATGGTTTACTTAACCGCTCTGTACTATTTGATGTTGCAAATATTACCATGTCAGCTTTTACAGTTTGTGTATTTCTGACTTTGGTAGTGGTGAACTCACCTCGCTCCATCATAGTCAGCAAACCTTCTTGATGCTGTATTGACATCTTGTCAATTTCATCTATAATGATTATTTCTTTATGTGGGTTTTCTGCTATGAATTTTTGTAACCCTGCTTTTGTAATAGCAGCTCCTTCGGTAAAGTATACCTCGGATTGCATCCCTTTCTCTATCTCTAACATAAATAATGATTTTGCACAGGCTGGTGGTCCTACCAATAATGTATGAGCTCTCTCAGGCGATTCTAATGCTCGCAGCATCATTTCCTTGATATCGTCTAATCCTTCAATCTTTGAGAAAGTATTGAGAGCTCTTTGTCTTACACTTAATTCTAATTCCTGTTGAGGCTCTGGAATTATGTGTAGTTGTGGTTTATGCTTCTTGAGAAAATTAAACATCGACTATCCTCACCGTTTCGTAAACCCTATTTCAAAGCCTGTTGTTATATTGCGAGTCTCTATCCCGTCTATATTTAGACCTCTCTTTATCCTACCTTCTAATTTGACATTGGCTAATGTCTTCGTATCTCTCTATCTCTCCAGACTATATATAAATTTATATCTCTATAAAGAGATATCCCTCTATACTATACATGGGTAAAATGAATATTAAATTAAGTGACGATACTGAAGAGAGATTTAGAAGAGCGGTATCTAATTCAAAAGGTATGAAGAAAGGCAATATCACAATAGCGATAGAAGAAGCGATAGATTTATGGATTGATGAGCAAAATCGGAAGGAACGCAATCAGAAAAACAAATAGCATGACATTTCGTATTATCTTTCAAGTCTGCCTTCGACTTCCTTTGTAGATAAATCTGATTTGCTTGGTATTTTTGTCTCTGAAATATACTTCTGCATTGCATAGTCTCTACGTATTATTTCTTGTACCATGTTTGGACGTTCATCTAGTGGAAGTTTGCTTTCCACAATTGCAATCGTTTTTCCCATTCTATTCTTTACTAAGGTTTCAGTTACACCTTCCTTGAACAATTCACGATTATATATGAAAAAGGCAAAAGCAACCATTTTGAGTGTACTAAACTTCGTAATATGTAATCGAAGCTTTCTCTCTAAGTTACGAATTATACATTCATAATGCAATATTCTTTTTTTATCAGGCTCTTGCCCGTTTGAGAGATTGTAATAATCCAGCCAAGCTTTTATTAAGACATGATATACCTGACGCCTCTCAAAACCATAAAGGGGTTTCTTCTTCTCCTCTTTTGCATTCAGTTTTTGTGACATCTACTGCTAATTACATTACAATATCTGATATAAAAAATATATCTAGTATTAATAGCGTACTTAATTTGAATAATTAACTGAAGAAATTTGTTAACCTCGAAGATAGACTATCTCCTGTACTAATCCCTAAGATATTCAGTATATGAGTCAGTCAATCTATCTCGTTCATATTGCCTATCGGATTGATATTCTTCTTCATATGATGCTTCTTGTTCATTACTATGGTTATCCTCCTTCTCTGCAACTTCTGACAGAAAGTCTGACGCTGACATTCCTATATTATCAAATGAACTAACTTCTAATCCTAGGTCATGTTGGCACTCTTGAACTCTACGTGCATAGAGTTCCATTTTATCATATTCATCTTTATTTTTGGCTATTGTGTATCCTTTCCAACACTTGTGGAGAGCACCCCAAACCTGGTTCTTTAAGAAAAATGATTCTAGCTTTTTTGACCTGCCTGTATTGACGATATACTGTGTTTTTTTCTGTGATTTGAAGTAGGTATGAAGAGCAAACATGTCATATCTTCCCCTGCGGTTAAATTTGTGGTATTTCATTATGGATAGTGTTGTTTGAGAATGGTACTCCATTAGATTTTGGAGTTTAAAAATTTTATCTCACGAATAATGTTATGAGAAGTATGTATTTATCATCCCATGCGTTGTTACTAATATCTGAAACGTACATGTATTAGGGCGAAGAATAAAAATAATAGACCACTAGGACCACTCCTTTTTAGACTTGCCACCTTTCATAATGGATTTTAGGGCTAGGTCTATTTCCCGCATTTTTTCATTCTTTTGCACAATATTATCTATCAGGTCATTGTTAATCCTTTCTTGTTCCGCATCCACATCACCAATGAAACCTTTGACTTTCGACAATCTGTTTTCATATTCTTCGACCTTGTGTGCTATCAGTGGCTTCACTTGCTCTTGTATATACCAACTATTGAAAGATTTCATTGTCGGTGTTATAATACTATTCTCGTCTATAGTCATAGCTCGATTACAATCCCTATATGGCCAGACTTGATATATTTTCCATTTTATCCAATTCCAAAATGGTTCGGCCTTGTCTCATTATTTTGTACTTCATTCCATTGTGGATTGGCATTATTTTGTGCCATTTCATTGTCATTAGAATGTAATGAGCCTTCCCTAATGCCTTCACAAGCTTCACGGTCTTCACACGAGATTACATAATTTTCTTCTGTAACATTTGTCATTATCTTTGTCTGAATTTTGGTACTAAGATTGTATGCTTTTCCTACCCTTGGTAACTCTTCAGGGTCAAAAATGTAAGTATTTCCAAACCTTCTATGTTTAGGCCTACCTCCAAAAGTATGCTCTAGTATGTTACTGATAGTAGCAGTATAGACCCTTCCATATTCTAATGTTTGATATTCATGCGGCTTTTTATCGTCATAATATCCTTGTATTTCATTTCTGAATGCTTCCCATATCACAGCAAAAGTGATTTCAGTACCATTCTCTGAAACCAATCTTGTAACTATTGGGTGAAGTATCGGCTCGAGAGTAATTTCCTTCTTTTCTGTTCTTAAATTCAAGAAATACTGTAAGGTTGCTTCTATCTCTGCTTGTGAATTTGTATTATAAAATAGCTGAATTATTGGCTTTGATAGTTCTTTTTCTCTACCTTCTACACCAATATCGATATCAGGTATTTCGTCTTTGAAACGAATCAAGCGATAAATTAACATCAACTTTCGAAAATCATTTAATGCGTTAAGACGTTGCTGACGTGCTTTGTTTCCTTGTGGTTCTAACGTCTCTTTTATATCGTATTTAGGCAGCCCTTTGTATGTGGTAAAGCTAAATGACCTATCAACTACACCTCTGGCATCTCTGAGGTTTGGCATTCTTTCGGAGATTATCATTTTGAAACAATAAGTGTAAAAAAATTCTGGAAGACGTGAAAAGTCATTAATCTTTGAAGTTTTACCAGTCGGAGAATATCCAGTTTTAAGCAGAGATAGTAAATCAGGTTGCTTATCTATAGCTCCTGTTTCATCAGATACAATAGTGCATTGTCCTATTTCTATACAGCCTAATATTCTGTTAATGTTAGCAGCATTCGGATTAGTTAATTTGACTACTCTATAACCTACTGCTGTAAAAGTATCGCCATATGAAGTCTTGCCGCTACCATTTCCACCCAAGACTATATCGTAGTGTGTAGTAGGAAATCTATCTTGGAAGTAAGAAGATATTATCTCAATTGCCAAAAGGTCAATTTTCTCTTTCTTCTGGTCGTTATAGTCACCTGCAATTTGTCTCGCTTGTGAATAAAGAGAATCTATATTTTCGCTTAATGCCCTGTTTCTATACCCGAGAACCTCCTCCATATTGGCAAATTCATAGGGTTCGTACGCATACTCTTCCTGATATGGAGCTTTTATTGTTCTATTTGTCTCTTTTATCTGTTCTACTGCTTCCAATTTACCATTTTCATATTTTAGAAAAACAGGCAGTCCTGCCATAACTACAGCTTCATGAAGAATACCCTTTCCTTTATTCGAGTACTTGTAAGATATATGCTGCCGCTTAGCCTTTTCTATTGGTTGAATTTCTAAACCTTGACTATCCTTTGCTTTCTTTTTCTTTTTGTCCTTACCATTACCAATATTGTTTGTTGAATATGGTTCTTGTTTTTCTTCCTGTTCGGAATCGTTTCCTGTATTACCGAATACTTGACCAATCAAGTCATCTATCGAAGTCATGTTATTCTTCAAGCCTCAAGCGTAAGTTGCTAGCTACGCTCATATGAAAGCGGTCAAAGTCAAGGTTTTCGAAGATTCGAGCTACTGCCTGGGTAAGTACATATCTTAAATTGTCTGGTGCTGTTATCAAGTCTTCTAACTGTGCTACTAGTTGTGGTGTCAGGTCAGAAACATATATGACAAATGCAGGACTTGGTTTGGCAATTGGTATCCATCTGAATAGTTCTCTTGCCTGTCGATAATATTTTCCTACATGTACCTCTTTACCATTCTTATTGATTTTCTCAGTAGCTTTAGCCAAACGGAGAAATAACTTATATACAAGACATTCTATGGTCCAAAATTCATAGACTGCTTCAGAACCATAGAAAGCCTTATCTTTGAGATTTTCTTTATTATCTATGGTCATTTTGGGCTACCCCTGAATGGCAAGTCATTTACTTTGGCGTTGGCTAGTGGCTCCTCAACCCATGCTAGCGCCTGTTGTTTTTCTTCTCTATTATGACATTTGCAATCACAAATGACTTGAAATTCTAGACCACTCC
>JBKPMK010000386.1:0-1440 GCA_046732115.1 Thermoproteota archaeon | reverse complement strand
TCGCAGCAGATATACCAATAATTACTGTCGATATGACAAATAATATCAGCATGGCCTATGTTATTCGTCTTTTCTCATCTGTTTTTACATTATTGGAGTATATTAATTTGTAGGATATTACGCTTATACATAGCAAATAGTGGGAATTTCATTGCCAAAGTTTCATTTTAGGGGCAGCATTTGTTTTAATATTAATGGGTCACACACCCAATACATGGCTTAATTTTTCCAGTTAGGCTAGGCAGAAAAATAATATGACTTAACTGTACCTAAAAGAAAATCAATCTATATCACTTGTATAAATTATTTTTAGAATGGCCTGAATCTATATCCGCTATGCGAATACTAGTGGTTTAAGCCCCCCGAAATTGCGAATTCGACGGAGCGTGTGTTCACTTTGTATTTACACAACTTCTGGCGTTGTATCCATTATTCTCCAAGAAGTTATTCAGCTCTAATATTCTGTCTTCTGTTATTCCCAGGCTTTGTAGGTTGATCAGAGCGATAATAGATTTATTTTGGCTGAAGCAAACTTGATCAAGTGTATACTTCTGCATATATAATGAAGACAGCTCTTTCTTGAGTCCATCTATTTTATTATATTTTTTTATGTCGTCAATTAGTCGCAAAGTAGAAGTCAAAGGAGATAAGTCATAGTGTTTTACTGCTTGATTTATTGCGATCTTGAATGCTATTAGATCCTCAACACCAATTTGAAGATTCAAAAGCTTGTCAATGTCTTGCGTTGATATCCCACGCTTGTCAAGTTCTTCCTTTAACTTTAGGTATTCATTGATAGCTTCGATACTCACATTTTTGCTTTGCAGAATAGTATCAGCTTGTTTAATGTCTTCATCAATCTTTTGCTTCTCTTCTAATTTTTGTTTGATATATTCCGGCACCTGATCAATGGGAATTGATTCTGCCTTGGAAATGTGATATAGTTGATTTACAAGCTCGATGATTTTTCCAGGGGGTACGTCCGCAGTACCAACGTTGGCGATAAATGAATCAACCTGGTGTTCGCTTGCCCCCGACTTGATAAAACACTTGTACAATCTAAAATGTAAAGCTAAATCGTTTAATCTTACTCTATGTTTTTTTAGCTCCAAAACTAATTCCCTTGCTGAATCAAACTCTGAATTGTCTAGTCCTATCTTAAAATTATTCACGATACTGCTAACCGTACCTTCTCCAACGTTGTTATCGATAGCGATTTTAGCCCTAGAATCGCCAGCTAACCATTGCTGTATGACGATTGTTTTAATTGATGCGTCTATAGCCGGTGGCATATATCAAATAGAATATTGTTATAGAAGATTATAAGTATTCGCCAGATGCCCGTCAGATCATCGTCAAATGGACGTCATTTGGAATTGGAATGGAATGGAATTGTTTAACATGTGTTAAATATGGTATTCCACTGATCCCAATCCAACA
>JBKPMK010000385.1:0-9468 GCA_046732115.1 Thermoproteota archaeon | reverse complement strand
TTATAAGAATGCAGCAATAGGAACGAAGTATGAGTTCAATTAATGTTTCACGCCAAATGCTATCTTGACTGCTGTATGATATTCAGTAATATTTCCAGTATTTGGATCTACTTTGGCAGTCATATCTCCGATCTCTAGTCCGGTTATCCCATGTATTGTTTTCCTAGCTTCTTCTAATGCAACTTGAGCTGCATCTTGCCAGCTTTTATCAGAACTACCAACTAACTCTATTACATCTGCTATACGTGTCATTATAAACACTGAAAAGTGAATCTTTTAATAAATATAAAGTATCTTACTATCTTTATTCAACTATCCATCCATCACAGATAAAACTAAAATCTGAATACACTAATATCTATGAGGCAAAAATCTGACATTCGAGCACGAAAGCTGACCCGTTGGAATGGAGAAGATCTAGGTAGTAGAAATGAGCGAGAAGGTCATCTTTGTCCAGACAATGCATGGCTAAAGTAACCTTTTGAATTTATTATTACTCGTATTATTCCCTCCATTTATGGAAGTCCAAATGCTACTATTGATCCCTCCCCTTTTGGTATACCTTTGGCTTGTTGAGCTTGAATCTTGCCGGTTGGTACGAAAAGCATTCCATTTCCTATGGATGGCCCTACAATACTTATTGGAGCATTAACATTGTATTCCCATAGTTTTTTCCCAGTTTGTTTATCCAATGCCAAAATTACCCCAGACTTTATAGTTCTAGTGGAATTTGATGATATTGCTGTTGTTGTACTTGATTTTGATTTTGCTTTTTCTGTAAAAGGAATATATCCGGCAAACACAATGTCATCAGTGACTAATGGGGAAACTCTTGGCGGAAATTCCGTTTGGTATTGCCATTTGATTTTCCCAGTTCTAAGATCCATTGCAGCTATCGTTCCATTACGCAATCCTAGATCTATAGTATGTGGAGCACCTACTCTATGTCCAGCTACTCCTTTATCTGTAAAATAATTTACACCTCTATTTGTGGCAGCAATGTATAGAGTATTATCATTATAATCTATAGCATGATAATTGAATATTCCATAAGACCATACTATACCACTACCATTAGAGGATGGGATTGAGTCTGTATTGTATTGCTTTCCTAAAGTCTTCCACCATATTTCTTTTCCTGTGGTTGCATCCATTGCAATAATATTTCCCATCTTGTCATGACCTATGACTATTTTTTTCTGCTTCGTTCCATTATCAAATGTAACTTTGCTTATACTACTTCCCCATGAAGTATCCCAGTCATGTGTATCAGGAACTCTCACGTTCAGAACAGTTCCATAATCTATGAACGGTGTGGCCCACATCATTTTTCCATTGGTAACATTTACGGCCATCATATGATTTGCATAAAGATTAGGTCCTTTTCTTGTAGTTGCATTAAAGTTTGGTGATGGACTTCCTAGAGGAATATACATAATTCCAGTTTCTGGATCAATAGAACCGCCAGACCAGGATGATGCGTCTCCATTATAAGCAGGAGCCTTACCAGGTTTAACCCAATCTCCTGCAGTTGTAGGCATATTCCATATTATTCTACCATTCGTAGCATTAAGAGCAGTAATATTTCCTTGTATCAGCAAAACACCGTTGGTATCATCCCCATGGGCTGCTGAACCTACTATTACATAATCTTTCCATACAATAGGTTGAGTAGTAATGTGATAACCTGTTTTGGAATTGCCAAGTGTTGGTGATTGCCAATTAATCAAGCCATCTGTTGCATTGATTGCTACAACAGTGGAATTGTATCCTATAGCTGAAAATATTAAACCTCTATTAAAGGTCAAGCCCATTGTAGGTCCACCTCCTGTATGAACCTTCCATAGAACTTTTCCGTTTATACTATCGAATGCGATAATAGTACCAGAATAATCCTGCACATATCCTCTATTTCCTACAGTTATGGGCGGATCTTGAATTTGTACATCGCTGATTAATCTCCATTTTACTTGCAGTGCATTTACATTATTTTTTTTAATTACTGTCTGATTGCTACTTCTAGTACCATACATATCATGGTTAACGGTTATCCAGTTGTTGTTATTTTTTGACTCTGTGCCGAGCTCGGAGTTAAAAGTTTTTGATGACGAGATGTTATAGTCATATTTAAGATCAGGTATATGTTGGTCAAGAAACTGATTTTGTTGTTGTTTTATTACTCCTATTGTTGTTGCTGCAGCCTCCACTAGAGTATATCTTTGTTGTTGTCGTTGTTGTTCTTCTTCTTGTTGTTGTAGTCTTGCTTCCACATATCCAAATGAATTAGTAAGCAGAAATAAAAAACTGAGCATTATTACTACTGAAATAGATAAAACTATTGTTGCTTTAAAAGCCCGACCAGAGCAAAAAATACTACTGCTGCTATTGCATTTCATTTAAGACTAATAGCCAGTATAGAGAAATAAAATGGTATAGAAATGGCTTGCTTGCTCTACACATCTACCTCTACAAGTAGCATTTTTTCCAGAAGAAGAGCAAGAAGAGCAAGGTGACAAGATTATTATGAACCAGGTTTTCTGAGGAGTTAAAATTGGTAAATACGATCGAAGGTTAATCAAGTCAGTATGTATTTAATTGTATTAGTAATTTGTAATAAGAAGTATAAATAGAAGATGAAATCGAAAAGTGTGATGGATGAAAAAACGCGAGAAAAAAGAAGTTACATCCAATGACAAAGACATAACATCCAAGATATCGTCTATCAAGAAAATTCTCAAATCATTAGGTCCTGGTATAATAACCGAAGCATCTGATGATGACCCATCAACTATAGCAACATTTTCTGAAGCTGGTGCTCAATTTGGATTTGGAATGTTATGGCTTGCTTTATTTCAATATCCTATGAAGACAGTTATTCAGGAGATCTGTGCTAGGATAGGTTTTGTATCAGGTAAAGGTCTATCTTCAGTTATGAAGAAGAGGTATTCAAAGAATGTTGTATTACCAATTACAATTCTTCTTATTATTGCAAACACAGTAAACATAGGCGCAGACATTGCAGCTATGTCAACATCGATTAGACTTATGTTCCCCCAGCTACCCATTATTGTGGCGGCTCTTTCTTTTACTGCATTTATTATTCTCTCAGAGGTTTTCGTTACCTATAGCAAATACGTAAAGATACTGAAATATCTCACTATCTCTTTGTTTGCATATATTGCAACTGCTATAATTGTAGGTGGTAATTGGAATCAAATACTTGTCGCAACCATAATTCCACACATCGATTTTACTCCTGCATTTGCAATGATGTTTGTGGCTATGTTTGGTACAGCAATCTCACCTTATCTATTTTTTTGGCAGGCTTCAGAAGAAGTCGAAGAAGAGGTAGAAAAACACAAGATAAAGGAGATTGGCAAAGGTAAGCCAAAGATTTCAAAAAAAGACATCAGGTTAATGAGAGAAGATACTGCCGTAGGCATGGCATTTTCACAGATTATCATGTGGGCTATAATAACAACAACTGCTGGAAGTCTTCACACTCATGGTATAACAGATATACAGCTCTTCATACCTACAAATGTGTCATTTCCAATATATGCAGGCCCATGAACCTGTACCCCACGTGCTAAACTGACCTTATCACTACCATTACCTTTCAGAAGAGATTCTTCTGCTGCATATCTCCTATTTCATGCATTACAAATAAGGTAAATGTCATCTCAAACAACTGGATCTTATAGATGTGAACCATGTGGAGTGTCATTCACCTATCCAAGAACTTGATGAACACAACCATAAGGAACATAATAGATGAATAAAAATTGAAAAAAGAAACAAGGAAGAGAACTCATCAGATATAGCCTGCATTTGAAAGCTTCAAAAATAATGCCTTTATAGCATTAGTTGGATAATTTTGTATATATGTCAAAGTCCAAAGGGCAAGGAAAGAAAAGAAGAAGAATAGCTAGAAGCACGACTACCAGTAGTAGTAGGAGAAATATTAAAGGAAAAGATAAAGATAAACAGATATCTGCTAGAACAAAAAAGCAAATTGATTCTTTACCAGAACATGCACAGCACATATACAAAAAAGCTCATGCTAGTGCTATAGATCAGTATCAAAGTCCTGAAAAAAGAAGAGGTGGTAAAAGACAAAGTGCAGAGGAAGTAACACACAAAACAGCATGGGCCGCAGTAAAGAGAGAGTACAAGAAAAAAGGCAATCAATGGGTAAAGAAAGAAGAAGAAGAATAATAGAATACAAAATGCATAATATTGCACAAGACTAATTTATGGCTGTCAGAAATTGAGCAGAAAAAGCTAAACCTTCTCACTTATGATGGTGCGAGAATAGCTATTAATCCAAATAGATTTGATAAATTGATCACTGCATTGAGAGCTGCAGTAGATAAAGATGTAACATTAAATAAAGAATCAACATCATATAATGATATGTTTGATGCTTTTAGACTCGCGTTGAATTTGTATCATTTTGAGGATCGTAGGAGTATGTAATCAGTCAATTAAAAGCCATTGCTCTGAAATAGAGATTGTGCGGTGAATAATTCTACCTATGAAGCAATACATTATTTTCCGCTACAAAGCCGTCATCATAACCTCTGCAGTATTGAATAGAGTCCTGTCCTGACAGATTACTAGGTGATTCACAGTCAACATTATCTGCAGTTAGTCCTGTAGCAGGAGTAGTCAATTTAGCATCTGCAACTCCCTTTTCATATCCTTGTTTGTACATAGAGCTTAAAGTACTATTACTGCTGCTACTACCAACATTTGAAGCTACACCTGAGGCTTTACCACTACATGCATTAAAACCTCCATTATATCCACTCATAAATTCTTGTGTATGGAAGCTTGGACCTTTACCAGGTTGATTGATATATCTCGCAGAGAACATTACCTTTGCGTCATTACAGCCATGATCATAACCGGCTTGAAGTGGCGTTCCTTTCTTTGCCATTGTACCTTGCATTGTCCCTAAAGAAGCAGAAGCTACTATTATCAAGACTGCTGCAATAGATAACCTATTATTCATATGTTGATAACTGTCATATATAATTAGTTATATTTGATGCTTTTACATTAGCGAAGTTTTATTATTTTGAAGATAGTGGCAATTGATATCTTATTTAACTACAGGAACCGGACTTATGGTCTTATCAGATTAATTTTCTCTATTGTCGCTTGAATTAGTAATTTTCTCACTACAACTTATCCTGGTGCATACTTTTTTGCTGCTGGAAGGTATCATCACCATATTGCAACTAACACGTGGCTAGGAAGCAATATCTTACATGCATCGCCACAAAGCATAGGATTGAATTATTTTGGTATTCGGATACCAAACGTAGAAGAATTTGATAAAACAGTCAAGCAGCTACAACGATATAATAATATTATTGAACAAAATAATAGTTTGTCATCAAAGACAATCCTCATACATGACCCTAATGGCATTAGAATTCAAGTCTACTACATGTGAGAATGAATAAATAAATCAATTAACCTACTGCCGATCTGATGATGAAAATGCAGTTAGAAACAATGTCAGTAAGAGATATTCTAATTTATCATCTTTGCTATTGTCCTTTCTTGCCCAACCTTTCCTTATCCTCTTATTAGATGGTGTTAATCTTAACTGCATAACACAATATGGTTAAAATAATCCGTTGTGACATAAGTAACTTCATCATCTATCCATTTTTACCATGAAAGGATATGCAAGGGAAGGCAAGACAAGATAAGATCAATAATAACCTGTTCGTTGTAATAATAGCAATCACAATGAGCGAATTTGCCTTCTTTAGATTCAAAAGTAATAATATGCTAACTATAGAAGAAGAGCAGCATAAGGATGAGATCATCGAACTAACAGAAGAGGTCCTAGACGCAAAAGGTATAGAATGTGACTCTAAAATATCAAAGATTTCTGAGGAAATGTTAAGAGATATACTTGAGGAAGTAAGGAAATTACGAAGAAAAAGAAAAAGACTACTACTGCTTCCAACAGCAGATAATAGAACTGGTTCTGACATAGAAAATGAAGAAGCAGAGCATAATGATGAAGAAGAAATCCCATATATCCAATAATGGTCATATATCAAATAGAGGCGTTAGAATTCTATACATGGTAGAAAGCCTTACGAATCGTTGGATCTTAACTCTTGGCTTAGCTACATTATGCTTCGGAATATCGTTATTTGTCTTGCGTATTCCAATACGAACAATAGGCATATTCTTTGCATTAGGAATACCTTTGATTTTGTTATGGCTATATGTTGGTGACAAATCAAAACAACAACTACAGCAGCAGAAGGGGAAGACAATTAATGATCCTAATAATAGTAGCAATAATGATAACCTTGTGCAACACCAACTACAACAAAAGTCATGTATATGTTCTATCTGTAAGCATGAACAAGTAGAAGTATGTCTAGATCAAAAATGTGCATGCTGTATAATAATGAAGGGTAATAAGGTAGTTGGACATTCTATTAATCCATTGCAATAGATAACATAGTCGACACGAAATGATGATGATGAGTAGCTAGATAAATGGATATGCAGCTACAATTCAAAGCTTGCAATATTTGTAAAACTGATTATCTTATGTCAGTATTAGTAAAATGTAATAATTTTGTTGAATGAAATTGCCAGATATCAGACATCAGATATACCTAACTGATACGTAGGAGCAAAAAATGATATCATTATAAATTACTTTTGGAAGGGGATAGCCTTCATATCCCATAAAATAATATGGTGATTTTATTTTTCGATCGGATTTGCTATTAAATTTCCCCATTCAGTCCATGATCCATCATAGTTCTTTACATTTGGATATCCTAAGAGATACTTCATCTCACATCCACCCCTGTGACGAATTACAACATACCAGATACCATTCTTTCTCACCTACAGCCAAGGAGATGATGCATATGTAAATAGTAAAATGAAAGGGGACGGAAATGCAACAGAGGAAGTAGGTTGATTCGGAAGCAAATGCACGGCTGCTCCAATTGTTTTATTCGCTATAGTGCTGAATGACTGTGTTTGTTTGTTACTGTTGAAGCAACAATAGTTGGTGATACTATGTCCATTGTCTTGTTCCTCCTTAACCTAGTAGAAAAAAGATAGTAAGGTAACTTATTATATCATTTCTCCTCTGCTGCTTCTCCTTAGCCTATATTTAGTCTTATGTTATATCTATTTATTAACTACAATGAGTACGCCTACTCATGTACACGTTATAACTAGGCAACAAAAAGACCTGTTGATAAACGTAAAGTAATGGTAAAAAGCAATACATAGAATAATCACGATAAAAATACTGTTCATAAATAAGGCGATAATTTGTGAGCAACGACAACAATGAAGAGGAGTCAGCTACAACAACTTCAGCGGCAGCAACAATAATAACAAAACCTGCTAAAACAGACCATCCTATCAATGATCTCATAGCAAAGAGATGGAGTGCAAGGGCATTTTCTACCCATCCTGTGGAAAGATCAAAGTTATTATCAATACTGGAGGCTGCTAGATGGGCTCCATCCTCACGTAATGAGCAGCCTTGGCGCTATATTGTATTTACAGATGACAATCCTGAAAAGCTAAAGAAGGCACAATCTGTTTTAAAAGATATTAACAATTATGCTAAAAGAGCACCCATCCTAATCTGTGCAATAACAAAGAAGAAGTATTCAGACAATGGAAATTATAATAGACTTCACTTTCATGATTTGGGAGCTGCAAATGAAAATATGTTCCTTGAAGCCTTTAATCAAGGCCTGATCATGCACGAAATGGGTGGGTTTGATGTACAGAAAGCCAGAGAAGTTTTCAACATACCTAAGGACTTTGAAGTAGGTATTATGATTGCTATAGGATATCAGGATATTCATCAAGTATTACCTGAAGGTTTAAGGCAAAAAGCATACTTACCGAGGGAGAGAAAACCTCTCTCAGAAATTGCATTTTTAGAGGAGTTAGGAAATAATAGAATACCATAATATACACACATCTTTTATAATACGAATGAAAACATGATTTGCTGTCACTTGAAATCATGTTTTCTAAGCATTTCTTTTGCATATTCCACTACTTGCTATTGGGGCTTAACTGCATTGTACTTCAAATGATTGCATTGTACACTATATTTTTATTAAATTATTTTACGCAGTCAATAGCAGAGGTGAGACTACAAGCAAATGAGAAATAGTTTTGGTAGTAATAGTAATAATGATAATAGGGATAGACTAATTCCAACCAATTATTGGGTTTGGTTCATCGCATATATGGGCATTGGATTAGCTATTTCATTTGTAGTGCCATTTCCACTATCATTTGGTATCGCTTTGCTTGTCTTCTTCTTACTTAATGCAACCAGAACGCATATTGTATTGAAAAGACAAGGAATGCCAGGTGGAATCAAAGACCTGTATAAATCTATGGGCTCATCGTTAGGTGGTAACTCTAACAACAGTATATTTGGAGGAGTTGGTGGTGGCATAGGATACTCTCCAATCAAATTCTATTGTATGAATTGTGGATATCAACATAAAGAAAGTGCATGTCCAAAATGTGCCTCAAGAGCTGTAAGAGCAGGATAGTATAATAAGTAGAAGTCAAAATAGATTGATCTATTCCAGTAAAAGCTAAAAATGTCGTTACACCATTTATGAAAATCAATACTACTGCTTGTGGACCCAGAGGTTGGACCATGTATTTGGCATCCAAGAGCCTTCTATCATTACAGCAAATTTCCTATTAGCAAATTCATAATCCGATTCCCTAATTCCTATAGGAATTTTGAGGTTTTATACCTGCGTCAATCTGAGCTTGATAAATTCCATAGCTTTAACTCCTGCTGAGCTGTTGTAGGCCGAAAACCAGTACGTCCCTTTTGTTGGATGTCCACTCTTTTGCTTAATAATGTCTCCACCAAGCATCCAAAGATATGGGTACCATACGTCGGGTGAATGACTAGCTCCGGTGAGGTGAACTCCTTCTATTCTTTGAGGCCTCAGAACCGAATTAAGCTTCCTTGCAGCCTTGATATCATCCCACCATCTCCTGTGCTTATTGTGTTTATTGTGCTTATTGAGATTTATCTATACTATGATTGTGAGTTAAGATAACTGTCCATGGATTCATTGTGGACTTTACATGTTTAATATTAAATATTGACTTTAGAGATAACATTCAGATAAATATTAGCTAAATCATAGTTAACTTATTCTATATCTCATTATTTAAAAGAAATATTATATATAAGCCATCGATATTGCAGTTAGCATGATACCTATAAAAACAAGGTAATAATACTTTGTATGGTTCATTATTAGATTGAGGTAATAATTGTTTATATTATTTCCACAGCCTTTTTAGGCATGTTTAGATTATAAAATTAGGACAGAGAATTGGCAATAAGATATAGATGCGCTAATTGTAATATTGTGCTTAGTGGTGAAGGAGCATCAAGGCATT
>JBKPMK010000384.1:0-1675 GCA_046732115.1 Thermoproteota archaeon | reverse complement strand
CATAAAACAATGTGCCAACAAGAAAATTCATAAAGCAGTAATAGCAGGATTCATTGGAAAATTAACAAAAATGGCTATGGGTATCAAGCAAACACATGTAAGAGGATCCCATGTAGATATGGAATTTATGGGAAGGGTTGCAGCAGAATGTAACTCTTCCACAATGGTAATAGAAGAAATAAAGGCAGCAAATACTGCAAGACATGTTGCCGAAATAATAGGCAAAAACAACGTTTCTGGATTTTTTGACTTAATATGTAAAAAGGTATACCAACAAATGCATGAATATTCGGGAGGTAAGTTAAAATTAGAAGTAATTATGTTTGGATTTGATGGCAAACTTTGTGGCCAATATACATAGAATATCTATATTATTTACGTTCTGAATCGATCTTGTCTTGCTATTACTCTAGACCTATGGTTGATTTAATTGTTATATGGTATAGTATTATTGTGAGTTCAAAATACAATCCTACAAAAATAAAATAGGTAATGCTCAAATATTGTTTCTCAGCGGTTGATTATTATTATTATCAAATATTTAATTGCAACAGAAAAGATTATTTTCCTTAAATCATGTTATCAATAACCTTAATGGTACGAAAGACTGCTGTTATAGCTATAACAAAACATGGAATTGAGATAGCTCGCAGAATAAAGGAGAATATGCAAGAAGTAGAAATCTACGCCCCGGCTAAGTATAATATATCTGCGTCTGAATCCCAATCTAATATAATCTGGTTTACTGAACAAACCACTCAGCTAATGACAAATCTTTTCAAATCTAATGATGCGCTAATATGTATATTCTCATTAGGCGCAGTCATAAGACTGATTGCACCATTGCTAGTTGATAAGAGAAGTGATCCTGCAATATTAGTAATCGATGATAAGGCAAATTTTGTTATAAGTGCATTATCAGGACACATAGGAGGAGCAAATGTACTCACTCGACTTGTTGCTTCCTTTTTTCCAAATTCACAGCCAATAATCACTACTGCTGCTGATGTTAACGAAACTATTGCAGTTGATTTAGTGGGAAGAGAGTTTGGATGGAGAATTGAAAACCCTGAAAATGTAACACGAGTGAGTGCACTTATGGTTAATGAAGAGAAAATAGCTCTGTACCAACAGACGGGAGAAAAGAATTGGCTGCCAACCACATCGTTGCCAAAGAATGTTATAGTGGTTAAAAACCTTGATGAAATAAGGTCGCCTGAATTCAAGGCTGCATTAATAATTTCAGATATGTTGATTATTGATCCAGTTATTTTAGAAAAATCAGTAATATATAGGCCAAAAAGCCTTGTAGTAGGATTAGGACTTCATTGGAATACACGAAAAGACGATATTGAATTGGGAATTCAGACTGTGATGAAAGATAAAGGATTGAGCTTTATGAGCATTAGAAATATATCTTCTATTAATAAAGAAAAAGAGATAAGAGGATTACAAGAGTTTTCAGACCATCATGATATTCCCGTTGAAACTTATGATAAAGATATACTTGCTACAGTTGCAGCTCCAAATCCATGTCGTATAGTTCAAAAGTTTGAAGGCACTGGAAGTGTATCTGAAGCATCATCAATACTAAGTTCAAAAGGCGAGGTCATAGTTCCAAAACATAAATTCCCTCCAAATCTCACAGTTGCTATCTCAAGGATAAAGTTTGACT
>JBKPMK010000383.1:0-3627 GCA_046732115.1 Thermoproteota archaeon | reverse complement strand
ACTTTCAATTGCCTCAATATATTTATTGTGGAATAGATTTTCTTGATTTGAGCTCATCATTTTATTGAATGTGTTCTCATTGTTGTAATGGCTCATCAAATAATATTATTGCGATTAATGCTTAAAAGCTATCAGTTTTTTCAATATACACAATATTATGGCATCATATAATATGGCCATACTGCTTCTTGTGTTATGTTATTCTGCATTGTTTAGTTGCAACTAATGTATAATATACTGAATAATACAGACATATACAAAATGTTATCTTTATAATCAAACAGAAAATAAAAGATGTATTAAAAATCTGACTACCTGTCTATTAGGATAGCTAATGCGGGATATCTCTACTTATAAGTGAACAATAATAAATTCATCCATTATCTTGTCTATAGATAGTTCATGTCATCTAGTAGCCGTTTGCACGGAATAATAATAATAAAGATGTCCTTCTCTTCTCTTTATTCTGGCAATTGCAAACCTTGGCAGTTTCAAAGTATACTGAAGTAAATGGGAAATAGTTCGGAATTAAGGTGACTGTTGCGCTATACAAGTAAGCGGCAGTAGTTCCAATTGCAATGAGTGTATCCATATTAGAGACCTTTGCTTTAATTCCGTCCCATAATCCCCTGTAAAATCTCCATCCTATCCAGAATTGTAAAGGAGTTGCGAATGTCAGCATTATATAATTACTGTAGTGTATGACACCCATAGGAAAGAGAGCACCAAATTGCTCAGGTAGCATATGAGGTAGGCTCAAAATTACTATGGGTATTGTAAGAGCTATGCTGACTGTAACATGTACCTTTAGCTTTCGTAACTCTTTTTCAGGTTGCGTAAATTCATCTAAACATTGCTTACTACAAAAGTAATATTCTCTTCCATCTTTGATGTACCTGATGGATTCTGGCTTTTCTTTTACAAACATTCCACAAACAGGATCTTTAGCCATCTTCTCTCCTTCTTTCTTACCTCCTATACAGAAAGACACATCTATAACTGTAGGCCTTTGCAATTGTAAAAAATATAATAATACATTTGAAAATGGACAGTCTAATATACTAAAAAGTATAAAAAAACAAATAGAAGTTATGACTAATAGCTATTGATAATTGATATGCTTTTAAGATTGTTATTATTGTTATTGTTATTGTTATTGTCAATATCTCTAATTTATTTAAAACCTACAGTAATGACAATACAAGAAGCTTTTGCTGATTCAATTAAAGGATCAATAAGACAGAATATAGGAAACTATAATATGGAAATGAAAACTGATCCTTCATATCCAGTTGCTAGTCAAAATTCCAAAATACTCTTGAGAATAGGGAGCATTAATGGAGATGATCTTGTGGACCTGCCAATTTTAATAAGAATATCGCATGATGGTCATAATTTAACAAAAACAAATCCGATATTAGTACCCTATGGTCACTATATATATAATTACATTTTCCAGAAACCTGGCATTTATACATTAAATGTAGATATAAATAATGATTATTATTCTGGTCAAAATATTTCTTTTACGTTTCCTGTAAATGTAAACGGTCCATTTCTCTTTTTTCCGTACATAAGTTTATCATCGTCAAGTGGAATAACCATGGTTGCTATTATAATTGCAACCACCATCATTGTGATTGTTATATATATGGCAACTCGCTTAAGAAGACAAAAAAATCTTCAACATACAAAGATATAATATAGAATTTAAATTATAAGATATATTCGCTACATAATTACAATTTCTGCTATAAAATCGTATCCGATCTAAATTAAATATGGGGTAATATTCATTTGGTTGTTGTTATTGAGCTCTGGCGTTATTCCTTTGGTATATAGAAATTTGATTGCTTCAATTGACAGGGTTTTTCTGATCAGGCAAGTAGTTTTCCCTATAGTCTATATTTTCATGGCGGGTTATTCATATTCACTACTGATCGAAGAACATGTGGTCAGGGTTGGACATGCTATGGTTACATATCCTGCTTATTTGGCAGTAAAAAGGTTGGTTAAACCAACTAACAGGTACTCCAACTAACTTGTTAACTCCTGTTTATGCTTATCTTCCAAAACCAAATAGACTCAGAACTATGTGACCACCTTAGGAAACAACAGTTTAGATCATGAGTCATATGCTGCAATCTAAACAGCCATCTCAAGACTGGATGCTCATGTTCTTATACAATTTCTGACGGAAAGGTTATCTGCAAGCATATTTCTCTGCTTGACATGCACATGATTGTTAAATGAGAATGCGTAGAAATATAGAAAAATTGACTTAAACCTTCATATTTACCATTGATCTTGTCGCAATCATAAATACTATTGCTGCTAGAATGCTTATGATGAGCACTTCTATATTGGTAAACGCATCTATCTGTGAAAATATTCCAGCTCTGCTAATGTCTACTATGTATGTCAATGGATTAATGTAAAAAGCAGCTGATAACGGAAGGGGTAATCCATGTGCAGGATAAAAAGCTGAACTAGCAAAACTAAAAAACAAGAAAAGACCATTATTAATTACATTGTGTGTCTCACTACTTCTAATTTTAGTTGATAAAATTATTGCAAAAGAACCAAAAAATATTGAGCCTATTACTAATGCATATACAATATAAGGTATGCCCCACAGTGTAATGTTTATATCTTCAGACATTGTTGGAAAACCAATTAATATAATAATCCCGGCACTGGCTAATCCAATTAGAATAATTGTTACAAGATTTCCAATGATATAATGAACCTTACTGAACCGCATGACCAGTAACTGTTGAAACATACCGTTTCTCTTGTCATTCCAAACAATGCTACCAGCCACAGAACTACCATTCATAGCATTGAATCCAATCATACCGGCGGTTAAGAATGAAGTGTATGTAACAGATAAGGTACCAATTTTAATACTTTGATCCCCTATCAGCGCAGAATATGAATAACCCACTACAAATATATAAACAATGGGAAAGGCTACGATCCAAACCAAGAATATCTTGTCAATAGCAGCGACAAGGTTTCTATACACCAATAACAGTATGCTGCCTATCATCAACATTTGGTCGTTCGTTCACCATCATTTGACTGTTCATTTCTTAAATCATCATTGTTAACTATTGATAAGAAAACTTCCTCTAGTGAGGGCCTATTTATAGAAATACTTTCTATTTCCAAACCATTTTCGTAAACAAGTTTCAATACGTCAGAGATGATTTCCTCTGCATTATTGACTGTTATTGTAACGGTATGTGTTCCATTAAGATCAATGTACGAATTACTATTGTCACTATCTTGTTTCTTACTGATTGTAGTATTAAGCAGCTGAATAAAGGACTTACCCAATATATCTTTAAAGGTAAGTTCGATAGTCTTAGCTCCTTTTCCATGTTTCTGTTTTAACCCTGTTGGTGTATCGAAGGCTGTTATTTTTCCCCTATCTATAATGGCGATTTTATCACATAGATATTCTGCCTCTTCCATAATGTGAGTGGTGAAGAAAACTGTGAGACCCATTTTTACCTGATTTTTGATATAATCTAAAAGCAGTCGCCTAGCAGAAGGATCTAAACCTACTGTTGGTTCATCAAGAAAAAGCAGATCCATTTCGTGTATAAACTCACGTGCAAC
>JBKPMK010000382.1:0-6708 GCA_046732115.1 Thermoproteota archaeon | reverse complement strand
ATACTGATAAATTTCTGGTAAGGGTAGTTCTATCCATTCCTAACTTGTTTGCTAAATCAGAAATTCGGATCGAATCAATATTGTATATGGCTTGCAGTACGTTAAACTGAGTGGACAATAATCCAGTGGATTTAAATGCATTATCATATAGCAATGTTATTGCCCTAGCTGCCTTCCGCAGTTCGCCGCATGTACATGTACCTGCTGACATACTTTGGTTCAGTATTGTGTCGAACTTTTGCTTCTTAGATGCCAACTACGTTGATATGCACGTATCCATAATAAAAGCTTTTGATAATAACTATCGAAAACCACTTTTCAGGAAGGTATATTATCTATTAAGGATAATATGTGCAGACACACTTATATAAGTGCGTATACACCTATTATGATTATGTCTTCATTATCGTCTGTTAGTATCAATCGTCATGCATGGATTACTCTTGGAATACTTAGCAGCACATTATTAGTGGTATTTTTCTCAGAAACTATGCTTCTGCCAGCGATTCCTGAGATCATGAAGGATTTCAGTATAACATATGGGACAGCTGCATGGATATTTAGCTCATATCTCATTGTTGCCGCAGTAATGACTCCAATAGCAGGTAAAATGTCTGACCTCTACGGTAAAAAGAAGGTATTACTTGTACTATTGACTCTATATGTAGCTGGAATAACTGCCGGGGGATTTGCTCACAATATAACATTTCTGCTAGTGACCAGAATTATCCAAGGTGTAGGATTAGCAGCAGTTCCTGCAGCATTCAGTCTTCTTAGGGACACATTTCCACCAGCAAAGCTTGCTATTGCTGTAGGCGTATTTGGATCTGCATACTCTGCAGGTTCTGTAGTTGGACTCCTAGCCGGAGCCACAATCATTCAATCGTTTGGATGGCATTCCACTTTCTTATCAATAGTTCCCTTTGCAGCGGTAGTAACTATCATGATTGCCAAATTCGTACAAGAAAATAAAGCCCAAATATCGGATCACGGAAATACTCAACAAAGCACCGACAAAAAGAAGCAACACATATCACCTTCTATAGACATAAAAGGTGCTCTTGCACTTTCAATAACAGTAATTTCATTTCTAGTTGCGCTGACCCTAGTACAGAGTGGAATAAACTCTAAAGTTCTTCCACCGGTCGCAATTGCCTTTGTAGTTTCAGCAATTTCGTTAGCCATCTTTGTTGTAATTGAGAGAAGAGTCCCATCGCCGTTGGTGGATATGAGATTGTTAAAAGACAAGACTCTCATGCCTTCTTACATAATAGCAATGGCTACTGGAATTACGATGTTCATGGCATATCCAGCTATAGTACAGCTGGTAAGGAATCCTGCACCGTTGGGATTTGGAGGGAGCGCAGTAGACGCAGCAAACGTACAGCTACCATTTATGATCATTTTCCTAGTTTTCTCAAGCGTCACACCACTTATCATTAACCGAATAGGAAAACTAAATCCAATTATAATTGGTGCTGTAATCAGTCTAATCGGCTCAGTAGGACTGTTGATGTTTCACTCTACAAAACCAGCGGTATCTATTAATCTGGCCATAATTGCATCAGGGCTCTCAATGACGATCACTTCAACGTGGAATATCATCGTATCGTCATCACCTAAATCATTCGTTGGCATATCAGTAGGAGTGGGCGCTCTCTTGTTGTTTATAGGAATGTCAATAGGTCCAGCATTGACCGGCGTGTATATGGAAAATCATCAGACAATTAAAGGAATTCAAGGATCATATCCATCTCTAGGATCATATAACCTAGTATACCTCACATCAGGCTTACTTTCAGCTGTCTCGCTTGGGTTTGTCTTGATACTAAGAAAGCGGGTAGCACAAAAGACAATTGAAGTTTAGTTGCTTCGAGTTTAAAACAATTGAGAGATCTTACAGCCTGGAAATGTTATAGATGTGGCTTATTATTCCATTAGGAATGCATGGCATCTTTACACAAAGAAATATCAAAGCATCATCTATCTAGTATACCCATTGATTCCATTACGTTTTAACCTGTGCCAATAGAAAAGACAAGACTTGAAATTAGATAAGATCTACTGAGTTTACCAACAATAGGTATATCATGACTACATGTTTGACACTTGACAGAGTAACCGGATATCTCCAACACTTTGATGGCTTGCAAGCGCTATCGTTCCATTTGTTCAATCTCTTCTAAAGATGGAAGTTCAAGGGTCATTCATCAATATTTTAGTTCTTATGTATCACTTCTGCCAGCTATAATCATAACGTTCTTTCTTCATCCATCATTTACGAATATATGAATATATGGATATCAATAAAAAAAGGAAGAGGATTACGAGTGTGTAGTCATGCTCTAATATCCTTTAGCTCTCAAGATGGCGACATTTAAAATTGCTTTTGAAAGATCCTGTGCTAGTAGATGAACACCCATGACATGGAGGTCCAGGCTCATTTTTGCAGCTAACAGCATTTGCGTCTATCGCTGAACTGATTGCAGATATTATTCCTACTATTCCTAGTGCTGATACTACGGCAACAATTGCTAAGATTGGTTAAGTAGGGCTAAGAACAAGCTCCTATTTAACAAAGTCCTGGGATTACCTAAGTGTTTGACTATATGCTGAAAACCCCGATAAAACGTTTGTGAACATCGATAAAGCTAAAAATCTGAACTACTGACCTTTGAGCACAAAAGTTGACCAGTTGGAATGGAGAAGATCCAAGGCTGTTGAGCTTCTGTGGTGGAGATCTATCCATTTTAAGTTGTATCCAAATCATGTTTAACCTAGTTAAGTCAATAATAAATACTAGTTGCCAAGAGCAAGCCATCAATGAGCTACAATAAGAACGACAACAACAAAATCTTACTTGTAAGCCTGGTAGCCGTATCACTGGCAGCAACTATTTTAGGTCCATATAAGGCACATCCTGCATTTGCTGCAACTGTGGACGTATCAATTCCTAAGGGTGCCTCCACTAATCCTACGAATGGATTTGATCCAAAGGAAATCAATGTTAAAGTTGGCGATACAGTAAAGTGGACAAATAATGATAATGCGCTACATACAGTGACATCTGGCAAAGATAGTAGTGATCCAAATAAAGGAAAAGACTTTGATTCTGGGTTAACTCCTCCTAACGCATTAACTACGACTGGTAAAACATTTCAACATACATTCACCACGGCAGGGACATTTCGATACTTTTGTCAGGTACATCCTGGAATGGCAGGAACGGTTATAGTAAAATAGTAAAGCAAAACAAAATCTATATCCTGTAATGAAGCATAACTGCTTCATATATTTTATTTAAAATCTCATATTTCTCTTCTTAATGGTTACCTTATATTCAAAATATATTACCTTGTTTATGCCTCATAGGCTTATGCAGAGAAGGTCTTTTGATACTGTGATTACCATAGCTATAGTATTTACAATTATTCTTTATCCGCTATTACCAACTTTGGCTCATAGTCAAAAACAGCAGTCAGCATTTGTATATCAAACAACAATATCAGAACATAATAATAATAACCTCTCTGGCGGCAGCAGCAATAGTACTGATAAAGTAGTCATTTTAAATTTTTACGATGATGACAAAGACCAATTTATAAATGCCAAACCAATACTAGATAAATATGGATTTAAGGGTACTTTCTTTATAGTTTGTAGCTGGGCGATTTCAGACAATTCGATTTTGACTTGGCAAAATATAAGTAAATTGTATTCACGTATGAGCTGGCAAGATATAACTCAACTGTACAGAGATGGACATGATATAGAATCCCATTCTACTAGACACAAAGTTCTAAACAAACTATCCACAGATGATTTAGATTATGAGGTCAGTCAATCAAAACAATGTCTCCATGATCGTGTTGGGATTTATCCTACTGTATTTTCTCCTCCGCACAATAAAGGATCGGATAACGCAACTGTGATCAAGGCAATTGCAAAATACTATGGCCTTTCCATCGGAGGTTTCATTACTGACTTGATGTTCCTCCATTGCTATGGCTGGGTGCGTCAGCAGCAGCTAAACACTGGCATACCCTGGCTACAACCGCAGCAAATATCTGTTTTCAGAACAAATCAAACTGATTGTATGACTTATTCTAATGACGGCTCTTTAAACTATGCTAGTAAATATCGTATCAAAGAAAGAACCCATAATGCTTTAGATACGCGCTACTTACACAATGATACTCAAGTATTTGAACAATTTGTTGAACTAGTAGACAGCCAGACTAATTACAACAAAAACGGTACAATAAATGCAATTCCAATCATAGGATATCATGATATAGATAACAAGAAAACAATTACTAGTACTAATGTGAGTTTATTTGATGCAGAAATGAAATACCTGCATGATAAAGGATTTAAAGTATTGACTATGTCCGATCTTGGATATGATGCGAATAGCAACTATTTGTATATAAAGAGTACAAATCAGTGAGGCCGCCAATTGTCATACTGGCACCGCCAGCAGATAACTAATTCAACCAGATTTTGATACTTCGCACACACGTTAGCTGTTCGCATTATGACAGAACTGACTATGGGAAAGACACCAAAGTTGCAATTTCCAAATAAAATGGACTACAATATAGAAACATGGATAGATTTTGGAACTGTACTCCTTACTGGTTTACCTCTGGAAATTTAATTGGGATCTTGTCTTCTGACAATTAGGTTATGGGCTGCGAAGTCAATTCGTTTAATACTTTTGGTTCATCGTTCCTTCATGGACGTTGCACTAGCATATGTTTATACACCATATCATAACACTTGGAACATACAAATTTCCAGGCAGTAATTCTGCAGCTATACAAAGGTAAGCTTTTGAGTTTATCAGATTTAGCATCTTCTTCTAATAACTCAACAACTTCTTGCTTTAACGCTTTGAAATTCATTACAGGAGCTATAATCCATTGATAAGAGATGCCCTAGTGAGCAGAAGCATGACCTTCACCTGCACAACTGTCATGAAGTAAAGACTGCAATGAACTAATACCAAAAGCTATTATCATCATCGCTACTGCTAATGACACTAAAAATATTGATAATGGCAAACCTAATGATTTATCCATGTAGATAAAACTATGTTCAATTGCTGCCTATTAAGGATCTTGATTTGTTGCTAAAAATCTGACCGACACAATATTTACGAAGGAAATTCCTGGACTTCACAAGATCTGAACAACTAGAATGGAGAAGGTCCAAGATTGTCGAGCTAAGGTCCAGAGGCATTCCAACTACCGATTGCATATCTACTTGAAGTCTTTAAATAGAAGGAAATGGGATTTTCAGCTCGTAGGTACTAACAAAGCAGATGTCCGATGTTCGCATAGCACAGACGACTGTTGACTCTAAGCAATCTCAGATCGAGTCCGACGATATGTTGATTGTCAATGGTTTGAATGTCAGAACCCAGAACAAGACAATTCTTGAAGCTGTAAGTTTCAGAGTAAAGAAAGGAACTTCACTTGCAATCGTTGGTCCAAATGGGGGCGGTAAGACCTCTGTGTTTAGAACACTGCTAAATACAATCCGTTATACAGGAATGATAAAGTGGAACGGTGAAGTAAGAATGGGCTATGTTCCTCAAAGTCTTGTCTCTACTGATTTACCCATATTGGTAGAAGAGTTCCTCAGACTCAAATGCAGGACAGATTTCGAGACTTGCACAAATGCAGTGGGTCTTGACAAGGCTATTCTCAGACAGAACCTCGGATCTCTTTCAGGAGGAGAGCTTCAACGTGTTTTGATTGCATGGGCTATCGTGGACAATCCGACAGTGCTCCTACTCGATGAGCCAACCTCTGGTGTAGACATAGGCGCTGAGGAGCCAATCTACGAAAAGGTAAATGATCTTAAAAAAGAACTTGGAATAACGGTTCTTCTGATTTCTCACAATATGCATGTTGTGATGCACTACTCTGATTACGTGTTAGCCTTGAATAAGCGTGTATTGTTCTTCGGTGAAACAAAGAGCCTGACTCATTCACAGTTGTTGAGCACAATATATGGAAGTGAGTTCGCTCTGTCAGAGGAGGAGCATTATAAAGAGTAGGCGTTTTCCTTGCCGGACACCATCACATTAGGTCTCATAGCAGGCGCATTTGTAGGGTCAACTGCTGGCTATCTTGGCTCGATCATGCTATCAAAGCACATGGCTCTGGTTGGTGATGCACTTTCACATGTTGCTCTTCCAGGTCTTGCGCTTGGAATACTGTTTAGCTTCAATGCGTTTATCGGAGCTTTCTTATTCTTGGCCGCATCAGTAATTGCTACATGGTATCTTCAAAAATCAACGACTCTCTCAGTAGAAGCAATCATAGGAGTACTATTTGTCTTAGCACTCTCGATAGGAATTCTTATCACCCCAAAAGTAGATCTGCTTGAGGCACTTTTTGGTGACATATCGAAAATGACGGTAACCGACACAATAATAACAGTTCTAGTTTCTCTCTTTGTAGTTTTCGTAACGAGGAGAATTTATAACAAACTGGCCATAAGCATGATTTCTAAAGAACTTGCTCTCGCAAGCAGGATAAAAGTCGAGAGGATAAATTTGATCTTTTTACTCCTAGTTGCAATAATAGTTGCAGTCGGAATAAAGGAGGTTGGAACGCTGTTAGTAGGGGCAGTAGTGATAGTTCCAGCTGCTGCAGCCAAGACTATCAGCACTACACTCTCTCGCTATTCTCTCAT
>JBKPMK010000381.1:0-3521 GCA_046732115.1 Thermoproteota archaeon | reverse complement strand
GTCTCCAAAGCCATCCAGTATTGTGACCTTCATATCTGGAAATGCTGAGAGATCTTCATTTCACCCACTGCTTGAAATTCTCGATACCACTAACCTCTTCGCCCATCCCATGGTAAGCTACATCATGTGTAACATAGTTATCTATCAGCTCAGTTTTCCTGGCATTAAATATATCTTCAACGAACCTCTGCGCTATCGTCTTTTTTTCTGGACCGGACATGTCCTATAACTATTACGTGTTCCCATTAAGCTTTGCTATTTATTTATTTATTGAGATTTTAATCTAAAATCTATAATCCATAAAAGAGAGAGTCAGCAAAGAAAGCAGAAGCGGAGTATTGATTTGCAAATAAGACTCTGAAGATAAGTAAGACAAGTAAATCTGTGATCTCTATACTGCACTACATTCAAAATCCAGATATATATACAACTTATCAATGCTGGTAGCGTGAAGTGCCAGAACAGGTAACCACTTTATCCGAAATCATTATACGGTTGGACTGAGTTATGTTTGACCATCTAGAAATAAATAGCCCCTTAAAGATGTGCCTGAAATGGTTATCCCTTGCAGTAAGATATTTGAATTAACAAATGATATAGGATAAAGGTACAGAATAAATCAAGTAATATCGCTGTTACCGCTAGCCTTATTAAAGAAAGGTATTCATATATCAAATTCACACCTTTGATAAAATGATTAACAAGGAATAGATATTGGAATAGATTTTAAAAGAATGATGGAGAAGAGGCAAAGACTACTTCATATAAAATTGCGGGATTACAGGCAAAGCAAATGGAAATGAATAATATTCTTTTTGTTGCTACAAAAGAGTGAAGTACAATGAATAAGTTTGTCTGTTTATTGCTATCGTTGATATTATTTACATATGCTTGTATTCATGCTCTAGTTTCAGTTAGTCCAACTAGTCTAGATACTATCAATTATCTATTTAACTCTGACCAACTAAAGGGCCACTATGTAATTCGATATTTGACTTCTTAGGCATGAATAGTGAAAGAAAGAGTCTTATTTTCGATAAGAGAAGGCTGGAATCGTTTACTGATGGTGTATTTGCAATAATCATGACAATACTGGTGTTTAACATTAGTGTGCCTGAACTGATATTACTCGCAGAGGGAGAACATACTTCAGAAAGGCTTTCTAGCAGACTTTTAGATCTATGGTCAGATTTGTTGGCTTACATCGTTAGCTTTGTAACTCTTAGTGTCTATTGGGTTGCACATCATAGAATATTCCGCTGGATAGTTAATGTTGATCGCCATCTTATCTGGATAAATATTTCATTTCTGATGACTATTGGGTTGATACCTTTTTCAACTGCTCTAGTTGAACAATATAGGGACCAGCAAATATCGATTTTTATATATTCATCCAATGCGATTCTTGCTGGAGTAATAATTTATTCTTTATATTATTATGCAAAAAGCCATCTCGAATTAATTGATAAGACAGTTCATAGTTTGGTTAAGAATATGCCCGGCAGCCGAATACTGATCACAATACTAACATACTCTGTGGCTATATCATTTTCATTCATATATCTACCTGCTAGTTTGTATCTTTTCTTATTAGTTCTACTTCCAGAATTTATTCCAGACCGGTATTTTTGAAAAGATAACCAGTTGCAATATGATGGATAAATAATAATATTACAGGCCAATATCAAGAGATAATCCTGAATGCAATTTAATAAATAACACAATGTGTTAAACTTCAATATTAGGTATACTCCTTGCTTTACTACATCATCTGTTTTCCATGTATAGACGACCAATATCAATTCACAATCATCCTGGAACAGATTCCAATCATGGAACTAAACGAAGTGGTTAGCGTCGTGGTATTAGTCTGCAAGGTCGGTACTAAGGACTCATGCTACGAAATTGACTTTACGAGGGAAAATAAGGAGATCGTTAATAAGTTACGTAAACTTATGATTACTTATATTTAAGTCGTAATGATTCCTTGACCAGAGTATCTATCTTTGCAATCATTGTTATTCACCATCTCAAGATCCCTCTCCAAAACAAATATCCCACGGCCAGGGCTACTACCAGTCCGATGATACCTATAATTATGAACGCGGTCGAGCTTTTGTCGTACTTCCCCATAATCTGTAGCAGCATTGTGTTCTATTTAAAGTTCATTCTCCAGATAAGTATAGTATAATGCAAGATACACACACATTTGTTGACATGGTACTCTATTGTAACACTCTTTATCTCATTTCTAGTAGATGTCAGTATAAGTTGCTGATATAAAGCAAAGGTACTTACATTTCTACAAGTCCCAGATGAGCCGAGAAGCTCAATACAGATTGTCAATGTAGAATATAGCATAATTTGTAATACTTTTAATTCTAATTCTGAAACTAGTCAATATTCAGGTTCTCTATCTACTGCCACTCCACCTCCCAATAATCCTGAACCCATGTCCAAATGATCAACCAAGAGATGCGAATGGAAACTGTCCTGATACCTGTCCAGATGGCTCACCTATGCCTAAAGGTGGAGTAGCAGAATGTCCACAGCCACAACCTAAATCATCACCAACTCATGAAGCCGAATCATTACCAACTTCAGATACCTGTGGGGATCAGATATCTGCAAATGCAAATGTAGACATATGTGCCGAACCTGGCACAATGGTTTCCCAAGATATAGAACACAATATAGGCAGCGGAAGTAGTGGTGGCGGTGGTGGAGAACATAAAGGTGGGGAGATATCCAATATGCCTCCACAAGTGACAGAGGCCATACCTAGTGGGCTCGGCGAAATGATTCCATCTCTTAGTCAATTCTCAGCTTCAGGCCCCGTGCAGTAGGCAACTTGACCAACAAGAATGGGTCCCTTCCCTAATCCGTTCATTACATCCTAATAAGACAAACCAAGTCTCCTAATTTAACATTTTTCAATATATTTCACAAACCCGATCGAATTGTTTACCTAATGGATAAAATAACTTATTTGGCGCGCCTTATAGAACGTACACTGATATATAGTAAGTCAGAGATTTGTCTAGCAATGCCAGTAGATCAAGCCAACCGTCTGTACAAATAATTCCTCATAAAGCTTATCTCCTCGATTTAGTTACTGTCATTTAATGACTCTAAGCTTGAACTGTAAGGATGCGGGTGACCCAGTCTGTACACACACTATGTATGGTGAGACCGAAGACGAATTATTAGAAAATGCAAAGAAGCATGGTATCGAAGTACATGGATATACCAAGGAACAATGGGACGAGGAAGTCTCAAAAAATAAAGATCATTTCCGCAAACTCATAAAGAGTTCGTAGACTGGTTTTCCATCCTCTTTTTTCTGGTAAAACATATAGAAGTGGTCTTCTGGATTCACGCTTAATTATAGGCACTCGCTTTTTTTCTGAGGTCGTTAGGTAGCAGTTTCTTGTTGTTCACCTTCATTTTTAAATGAGATATCTGAGGTTATGAACACTATAGGTCGATTTATTCTTAGTAGGGGAGGTGAATCGAAATAG
>JBKPMK010000380.1:0-3377 GCA_046732115.1 Thermoproteota archaeon | reverse complement strand
TACACGGCCCAGTAGCTCGCCCTTTTGTGGCATTACCAATTCTTTTAATGCTGATTCGCTTAGTACTTTTCTTTTGCCTAAATTAAAAACCTACCAGATTTAGTGCTTACATAAATAAAAATGTAAGGAATTGCTAGTCTCATGAGATTCTTTATAATAGTTTCTTTTATCTAGGTTCTAATATGGTTATGCATAATGGCAACCGCAAAACTGAATCTAACCAGCATACTGAACTCCATAGCAAGATGTTGTGTTGAATCTTAAGACCAAGTAGTATTATTTTCTAGATACTGGCTTTGTAAATGAAGTAATGTTATACAAAGGAACAGAGCACAGCTCAAAACGATGCATACTAAAAATCAGTATGCCATGTATCACTTTATCACGCAAACAAATATCTGTTCTAGCTGTAACCTATGAGCATATACGCTTTGTGATTATCTATAAGAGCTAGCCATTGCAATAATGAAACTCCTAAAATAAAAACTTCGATTCAATAATTAACGTTAAATCTCGTAAATTCCCCTGTATAGCTCTCAGAATGTATGTCGACGTATTCAACTTTGGCTCCTGGGGGACCCACTTTGCACCATTTAATTACGTCTCCAACGTTTATCTCATCTCCCTCTAAAACTACCTCGACCTGTCCGCTCTCCAAGTTACGAACCCATCCTGTTACGTTATGGTGAGAAGCAATTTTTTGTGTATTGTGTCTAAAGTATACCCCCTGTACTTTGCCACTGATAATCAAGTGTACCCTGATATTCTTGTCATGGTTCGTGTTCCTTTTTGTAGGAAAGGAGGAAGAAGATGACGACATGCAATCAAGCCTCCGTTATTTATATTTCGAATCATAAAAAAAGATTTTGCTATAGGATATCTCCCCCTTCCTCTATAAAGAGATCCTCATATGAGGTTCCTTTTCTGACCAATTTAAACTCTCCATCTGTGGTCTTCATGACTATGGGTGGCTTTGTTTGACAGTGGAAAGGCATGTTGAATACAATGGAATAAGCTCCCACATTATAGAACGATACATATCTTCCTACTGCCGCATCATTGAGATTAGATACCTTGGATAGTGGAAATAAATCATACGTATCGCATAACCTACCAGCAAGATGGATGTTTTTTTGAGGTATCACCCCAATGCTTCCTTTGTTGCGAGGTTCTGGAATTATCTCCTGTGGATATTCTTGTTTTAATAATGCTGCATCCAGTAACAAGTGATAACCAGCATCCACGATTACAATTTTATGGTCATTATATTCCTTTGTGTTTACGATCTTAGAAACTAACATCGATGATTCGGCCACAAGAAATCGTCCGCTCTCAACTATCAATTCGAATTTACCGTGTGTCTCTGCTAGTCGGTTCAACCTATCAATATGGTTTTCGGCCATTTGTGAAGGGTCAGGCACAACATCGTTATAAAATACAGGAGTTCCCCCTCCAATATCAATTGTATTAACTCTGAAGTTGGGATAATCCTTTTTCACCTTAGTCAAAAATGAATCCATTTTATCCAGAGCATGCGTATAGCAAGAGAAATCTGTAATCTGCGAGCCTAGATGGAAGTGGAAACCTTCGAATTTGAGCAGGTCATTATCCATCAAATGTTTGACAATTTTAGTTGCACTATCAATCGTTCCCCCGTTGAAAGGAACCCCAAATTTACCATTTCTATAAGAAGCACGAATTTCCGCTTTCACCCCTACTTCCGGATTCACTCGAATCATAGCCAGAGGTTTAACACCTATTTTGCTAGCTGCCTTCGCCAAGTTTGTCATTCCATTGAACGAGCTAATAACCACTCTTCTTACACCGCTCTTCAGAACTTGAATGTATTCATCTGTTTCTTCTGTCACGCTGGTGTAAATTATGTTTGCAGCATCTCCTTTACATTGTTTTACAAAATCAAGTTCTCCAATGGATGTTAGATCAAACGAAATTCCATCCTTCACGAAAGCGCGCAAAACTGCTGGACTAAAGTTAGCCTTTATAGAATAAGCAATCTTTACAGGTCCACCGAATCTTATGTAAGCTGAGTGCAGTTCCTTGACTTTTGAGTGCAGCGTGTATTCATCAATCAAATAAAGCGGTGTACCATAGCGTGCAACCAATTTGCTTATATCAGCAGGTTTCGCAAAGCGATTTAGGTCTGGTGCTGTATTTAGATTCTCCACCAGTTGAATCTGTGAGTTTTCCACCAATTTCTTTTTGTTATGTTATGTGTAAAACATATGACTTAAAAAGATTGTTATAGATTGCTATGCAACAGACTCGAAATAAACTCATTCGTATATACCCAGTCAAATTACTGTTTTCAACATAATGTTACAATCTCATACGATGTCGCGAGCATTAGGGATTTAATTCCTAAAGGAATGTAGTCATGATCTTTACCGTGCGATTACGACACGCACAACAATTCACATTATCAATAAAAAACGATAAAAAGATTTAGACATCAAAAATAATGTTATGGACTACCAAGCCTGTTTCTATCTATAGTATGGCACTGTGACCTTTTCGCCTGGCTTGCCTTCTCTTTGCGTCTTGATTTTCTTTACCGCTTCCTCGAAGTGTCGCACGATTACGTGAGCTTCAGAAGCATGTTTTGCTGCTTCTTCTGGAGTAGGATATTTTGCTAAGTATTCGTGTAATACGAGCGAAACTGCGGTATTTGCCACAGAACTTGTATCTGCTCCACTAAAGCCCTCAGTAAGCTCTGCAACTTTAGCAAAATCTACATCAGGACTAATTGGCTTATCCTTTGAATGAATTTCCAAGATTTTTTGCCTAGCTGCTTTGTCAGGCATAGGAACAAACACAATCTTGTCAAATCTTCCCGGTCTCAGTAATGCAGGATCGATCATATCAGCCCTATTTGTTGCCGCTAAAACTACTACACCAGATAGAGCCTGAATTCCATCCAATTCGGTCAGCAACTGTGATACTACACGCTCTGTGACCATGCTGTCTCCACCCATACCTCTTGTCGGAGCTATTGAATCTATTTCATCGAAAAATACTACACAAGGTGCGGCTTGTCTTGCCCTTCTAAATATTTCTCTAATGCCTCTCTCGGATTCACCAACCCATTTGCTTAACAGTTCTGGGCCTCTTACACTAATAAAATTAGCTTCAGACTCTGTCGCTACTGCCTTTGCCAACAAAGTCTTCCCGGTACCCGATGGTCCATGCATTAACAAACCTTTTGGCATTGAATGTCCTAACTTAGTATACAATTCTGGATATCTCAGCGGCCATTCTACTGCTTCCTGCAATTCACGCTTGACTTCTTCTAGTCCACCTATTGCTGTCCATGGGACATCTGGAGATTCAAGATACACTTCTCTCATTGCAGAGGGCAT
>JBKPMK010000379.1:0-1325 GCA_046732115.1 Thermoproteota archaeon | reverse complement strand
CTACGAGACGCTCTTAATACTAAATGGAATGTAAATATTCTAGAACCACGAGAAGGAATCGGAGGACATTGTCTACCAAAAGATACTCGCATGTTCTTACAATCTTCCAAATCTATAAAGAGTAAAATATTAACAGCTGCAGTAGAAGTAGACCAAGACTATAGGAGATATAGGCAGGGAAGGGGGAATAAATCGATATTATCGCGATCTTTGTCACAACTGTCTTCCAATTTTATAGAAGACAGTACTCAAGCTGAAAAATAAAAATAATAATTGATTGGTGTATGACAAATTATGCACGAGAGAGAATCTGTATTGATATTTGGTGCCCATCCTGATGATATAGAAATTGGTATGGGAGGTACAGTCGCAAAACTAAGTGGCATGGGCTATAACGTCAACCTGGTAGTTGCTACTCTTCCAAATTTTGTTAAAACAGACACAAAAGAACAACGACGAATGGAGGCAGTAATGTCTGCAAAAGTCATGGGATCAAATCAACCAGAATTCTTGGATCTATCTGCTGATGAAATTATCTTTGGTCGCAAATTTGTTACATTGATAGATAAGATTATTCATAAACATAAACCAGAAGCAGTTTTTACTCAATGGATAGGGGATTCACATCAAGACCATCAGGCTCTTACTAGGGCAGTAATATCTGCATCACGTGACTTAAATAACTTATTTATGTATGAAACAACTATACCTGGAGGAATTACTGAAGCTGCTTTCAGGCCTCAGTTGTATATTGATATCAGTGAAACAATAGATGCCAAGAAAAATGCACTTAATTGCTTTGATTCCCAAAAAATTCGCTGTGGCGATCTATGGATCGACGCAATAGTTGGGAGAAGCATGTATAGAGGCTATCAAATTAATACAAAACATGCAGAGGCATTTGAAGTAATCAAAATTACCAAATGGTAAGTGTTAGATCATCCCATCATGCTATAATGAATTTACCAGAATTTTTCTTTCATATTCTGCGATTTGAGACTCAAATTGTAAAGTCATTTCTATTTCGTCTAGGCCTTCAAGCAACGCCATTTTTCTGTAGCTATCTATTTCAAAACGCATGACCTTAGAGCAAGCTTTTACCTGCTGATTGGATAAATCAATTTCCAGTTCTACATTTAACGAATTTCTGAACAAATATTCAATTTCTTCATGGTTCAAACCAATTGGTAAAAGTCCATTCTTGAAGCAATTGTTATAGAAAATATCAGCAAATGACTCTGCGATTATTGCCTTAAATCCATAATCCCTTATAGCCCAGGCAGCATGTTCTCTTGAACTTCCACTTCCAAAATTATCCCTTGTAA
>JBKPMK010000378.1:0-5433 GCA_046732115.1 Thermoproteota archaeon | reverse complement strand
CACTCTATTGCTGTTTGTTATATACTTGTGAAGAAAGCCAATCTATCATTTTTTGCTGCGAAAGCAGCAAGGACATAAGTAAAGAGTCAGTAGGAAAAGGCTCTCCTTTTGTGTTGATTGCATTGACATATCTATAGCAATCAGACAGCATTTTATGGAATATCTCTCTGTATTCTTCTGAATTTAGATTATTTGTGAAAGTTCTCCAAGATTCAATTTCTTTGGTTAAGACGTCTTCATTTGGAAATAGGCTCATTGCGTATTCGAGTCTTTAATAGCACACTTAAGTATTGGAGCTATAAAAGGAGAGGGAGTGCTGCTATTTCTTGCCTTCCTTTTGGACTAGCTACAATCCTATTTGTTGGGGTGTCATCATATTTTATAATGATTGGGATTATTCACCGGCAATCTCGTATCTGAAGACTCAGAATTACGTTAAAAAATTTGCTATTGTATTGTTATGGATGTATATGGTATTTAACACCATTAAAAGCCATTAGTTTATATTGCTGTTTTAATTAATATTCTAATATGTCTAATACAAGAAAAGACCAACAGCGTAAAGATGAAGTGGAGGAAGCATCAACTACAACTACAAAAACTACCACTACTACATCATTCCCTTCGCAGGCAGAAGAACAACGACAATCATTCAATAATGTAATAGAGGAAACCAGAGACCACGTCAGAAGGTCTATAGACGAAGCAAGAAGCCAAATTCCACGTTATACTCAAGCTGCTAATGAATACCACGAACAAACCATTCAAACTTCTAGAGAAATAGCTGATAACTTTCTAGAATCACAAAAAGAGATTGTCAATTCACTACAATCATCATGGGTTCCAACAATAGAGAGAGCATATGGTGCTTTTTGGAATTACTGGACGTCTCCAAGACGGATAACTGACATGTACGCAAGAACTGTCAGCAGTACTGCAGATAATACAATCGCTGCAACAAAGCTTGTAAACAACACCGTATTTTCAAACCTAGATGCATTCAAAACTTGTGTTCAGAATACAAGAGATAATCTAAAGGAAGTTTCAAGAATAGGAGTTAATGCAGCAAAAATATTTGAGCAAACACCAAGAGATACTGCAACAGCAGCTAGACCAGTTGGTTTCTAATCCTCAATAAATAATAAATAAATAGAAACAACATTTCATCAAAACTCACATTTTTATTTCTTGAGTTAAAGATCACAACAACAAATTCGGGGCAACATTTCTGTTCAAAATTGTAAAGATTGCTGACTATTAATGGTTTATAGCTTTCTTGTTTCAAAAATTGTAAAGTATCCTCTTTCTTCATTTAAATACATTTCAAAATTTGTAATTAGAGAATAAGCCAGTTGTCTGCCATAATAAACAACAATAGATAAGAGTTAAAGCTATGATGTATTATACTGGGTTATATAATGTAGTCAGACAGACAGCCAACAAACTCCCTTGAAGAAGGATGCGTATAGTACATGGCACTTTAAATATGCATACCTTCTAGCTCCTTATTCGTATATGATTAACAACAGACAAATGATAAATGAAGATATCAAAAGAATTCTGATAGAAAGAGACATTACAACGTTGAAGCAGGCATTTTGTAGGATATTGTGTTCTGAGATTCGAAGAAATAAGGATGCAAGCATCTTCGTTCCACACAAACTATTTTCTCAAAGTCGCTTACAAAGTCATCTCTCAAATAAAGAACTGGGGTTTGGACGTCAAGCATACGAATCGGAAGACTACTCAGTATATAATATAATAATTGAAGCGGTCATTAGTGAATTATTGAATGATGGAGTCATAGTAAAACAACAAAGAGAATCTACTCCTGATGACCCAGAGGATAGATATGAGGTAACAAAGAACCTAGACAAAATATGCAAGGACTTTAGGGATAGTAGCTCATCATTTTAATGCTCCTTGACAAAGCAATTCCATAACACAACCGGGCAGGTGAGTCCAAGCATTATATCCTATATAGGAGGAACATAATCACACAAATTTAGGTAATATGTTGATATATAGACACTCCGATAATTCAATATGTCACAAATCAAAGAGAGGTTTACCATCTTCCTACAATATGAAACCTTAGAAGACTTGCTCAAAGTGATAGTATACTCTGCTCAATCAGCTTTGGGTTTAACTCCAATGCTTTACTATATCAACTACAGAAATCAAGACATTCTGTTCATCCTTACTGGAGCTAGTGGAGGAATTATAATCAATTACATTGTACAGACTGAAAAACCAAGCAAGAAATTCATTGAGTTAAAGCGATTGAGTGGTGAATTCAATTTTGTAGATAATATCGGTAGTGACACTCAGTCACTATACATTCCTATAATAAAAATCCGGAATTCCACACTTAAATTTCCTTAACTTCTGTTAAACAAAAGCGTATAAAAGGTCAATATTAAAGCAATATTAAAGCCTGGGTGTTTGGCTATCGGCTAACTTTTATCCTGTATCCATTACCATGTGAAGCAAAATATGGATAATCAAAAAGCCTTGATTGCTATAATGCGAATTTCATCTAAAATGGCAAGAGCAATCAATGATCAAATTTCCTATGAGGCTTCATCTGCAAATACATATATTGCAATCGGATTTTCGGACACCAGAGAAATATGATAAACTCATTAGTGCATCGAGAACTGCAGATGGTGTATTAGATAAAGAAGCTACATCATATAACGATATATTTAATGCTTTTAGGCTAAAGTTACAGTTTCAGAGATAGTCACGATACTAATTAGTATTATAAGAAGAGCTGAAGCTTACATATTTACACAAATGCTTTCACGATTTGAATGTAACATACAATATAACGATAGATCATGCATATAAAACCAATCCCTTTGGCGAAGAAATTAGTACGACAATCATCAAAGACTCTTGAGAGCACAAGAACTGCAATACGATCCGGCCTGACTGCCTCCATACCCTTCAGTAATTCTGAAACACTAAACAAGTACGTTAGAAGTGTTGGTGCAATGAATAGTCGAACAGCATACGAGTACTACGCTAGATTAACAGTTTTTCAAGGCTTTCTCACCAATAAGTACAATGCCACATTGGATGATATCATAACTAGGATAAATCAAGGGACAGAGGATGCTTACGATGTATTAAGTGAGTATGTAACCTATCTTCGAACAAGTTATGATATCTCCACGCTTACAATAAAGACACGTATCATAACAGCAAAAAATTTCCTTGAATACTACGACATCGATATAAGCCCAAGAAAGTTTAAGCTGAAAGTAAAGATACCCAAGGCAATAAAACAGAGCAAGGAAGCGTTATCAAAAGAAGATATCGCAGATATATTGAACGCATGCTCCGATATCCGATTAAAGACGTATGTAATGCTTCTGGCTGCTACTGGAATGCGTGCAACTGAAGCGCTATCCGTTCGTATAAAAGATCTGGATTTCAAGTCTAGTCCTGCCAAGGTTTTTGTACGAGGTGAATATACGAAAACCAGAACAGACAGGACAGTGTTCTTGACCGAAGAAATAAGCCAGCAAATAATCTCCTGGTTAATTTATAAATAAGAACAAGGAGGGTATGCTACAAAGACAAACAAACGGGAAAAACAATTACTGAGATCAGAACTCCAGAGAAGGAAGACACCGATCTAATATTTGCGCTATATCAAAGCAAAGAAGCACCAAATCCCAAAAATCTATACTTTGAGTTTGCCAAATTTTTTGCAAAGACGCTAGACTCAATGGGCAAAGGTGATAGGGAAGATGGAGGCAGCTATAGACGCAGAGAGATTACGCTTCATTCATTCAGACGCTTTGTGAAAACAACAATATCAGATTTAGGATACGGCGATTATTCTGAATGGTTCATTGGACATAATGGGTCAACGTATTGGCGCAAAAAGGAATCAGAGAAAGCCGAGCTATTCAAAAAAATTGAAGCCTATTTGACTTTTCTTAACATTCACCAACTAGAAAGACAGGGTGCAGACATACAAAGCAAGGTAGAGGAGTTAGAAGAATTAAATCAAGCAATACGAAATCGTGACAAAATGAAAGACGATGCTATTGCACAGCTATCAGACCAAGTTATGGCTTTAACAGCTAGAATGCAGGAATTTGAAAGGAAACAACAATCATACGTGTCATAATCTCAGTTAGTTCAGATACACTTGGCACTAAACCATCTCAGCCTCAATGTCCCTTGCTCTTTGTTCTCTTAGTTCTTCATACCAAACAATTTTTGTCTTATTTCCTGCAGTAGTTGGCTTTGTACGTCAGAATGGTGGGAAGCGGTTAATTCGTCGACTTGTAGTTTTACAGAGCCAATATGCAGGTCTTGCTCTTGTACAGCTTTTCTAACAGCATCATCGACTTTAGCTTTCAAACTATCCTTCTTATTCTCAATGAATCTTTGGACATTTCCATAAATCACTACCAAAGAAGCACATGCTTGGTGGATAAGTAAATACATTCTCACTATTCATCATCTTTACTGCTAAGAAACAATAGTAAGTCATCGTCTATCACTTCTTAAATTTTTTTGATATTAACTTACGACATAATTCTTATGATTTTGAATGGTATTGTAAAATTATGAATATAGACTATGGTATAGAGCACTAAAGAAGATGTTATACAATAATGGCTGTATGCATATGAGTAACATCTTCTATTCTCTGGCACCTGGTACATGCCGCCCCAAATTCGCAACTTCGGGGGGGGGAGAGCATTGAACCATCAACTTAGTTGCATAGTGCACATAAATTCGGGCGCTTTAAAAATAAGTCCATATCTCTCACCGCTGTTTATTCTTACTCATCGAATAATCTCCCATGTTCTACCATTATACATCTATTATATACAACATCTATGTCATTTTCTTTTGCCTTCTTTTCTGCATCTTCGTTGTATATTCCAAGTTGCATCCAAAACACTTTGATTCCATCTTTTTTCTTAAGTACATCATCTATAACTGCAGGTATATCTTCTGACTTTCTAAATACATCAACAACATCTATTCTTTCGTTAATAGCTGCTACACTTGGATAGCATTTTCGTCCAAGAACTTCAATTACGGTAGGATTCACTGGAATAACATTGTAGCCATGTTCAATAAGATATTTGGGCACCCGATGAGATGGTTTTTCTTCGTTCTTTGATAATCCCACTACAGCAATATTTTTTAACTGAAAGATTTCCTTTATTTGAGAATCTGAATGAGAATCCGAGTCCATATTCTTTGGTTATGCATACCTTTCATTGTCTATCTACATTTGCATTTTTGAATTCTTTCATTGTTCATTGTTCATTATATGGTGTAAACTCCAATCAAAGCATCGCTCCATCCATATTTCTTACGCATAAGATTAGATACTTCTTCAGCTAGTTTAGAATCACTGGTTTTATCAACTATTCGTGCATGACCTTCAAATGA
>JBKPMK010000377.1:0-4986 GCA_046732115.1 Thermoproteota archaeon | reverse complement strand
TTGAATTAGCTTGTCATACTCCTGCTTAGCATCTTGCCAATTCAGTGAAGGAAGACCAACCATTTTTCTAAATATGTTGGCGGTTTCTGGTCCAAAGCCAGCATAATGGTTATTGGCTGTAACTATTGCAAGATTGATATTTTTTCCTCTTGCTGCTTTTTGCTCTTCTAGGACTCTTTTGAGTTTGCTGGACCACTTCTTCATTTCCACAACTCTGTCCTTTTGTATCTTTCCAAAATCCTTTTCATCAATACTTCTATCGCCAATAAATCTGAGGTACAGAAAATCTGTGGTAGCTATTGGAGGCGTTCTTAATTCTGCAAGTTGGCTCCATACCATACAAATATTATTATCTGCAAAGAAGTTATACGCTAAATCTTGAAACCAAGACCTATCTCTAACCTCTACTGCATATCTAAAATTGTAATTATCCAATTGAGGTAATAGATGTTGCCTCATATTCTCCATCCCCTCTGTTATTTTTAATGATGGCGGTAATTGTATGAGTAATGCAAGAGTTTTATCTTTAAGTGGTAGCATAGCTCTGTGAAAGTACTCTAATTCTTTGCTGATATTTTTTAGTCGTTTATCATGGGTAATAGATTTTGGAAATTTGGCTGTAAATCTAAAGTGTTGAGGTGTTTTCTTGAACCAATTTTTAACCGTAAAGACATTAGGCATTCTGTAAAAAGAAGAATCAATCTCTACATAATCAAAAACTGAAGCATAATAGCGAAGCCAATCAGAAGAATTGCTCATATGTGTAGGATAGAATGGACCTTGCCAAGCTGAATAACTCCATCCAGAGCAGCCAATATAGTATTGCAGCAACTACTATACGCAACTAATTACAAAAGCAATTGAAATAAGGATTTTGCTAACTATGTTAGTAGAATTATCTTATAGGAATAGTTGACCCATCTCTGGTAGCCTACCGAAATTATTAATTTAATATTTGCATTTGCGTTTTTGACGTATACATCATATAACCTTTTAACAGCAAAGCCCCCATCAGACTATGCAGATTGTCTTCTTTAGACGACTATGTTCACCTAGAAGGTACTGATGAGTCTAAAGTCTTAGAAGATGAGATGAAAGCAGAGTATCACCTTTGTATAAATAAACCAGAGGACTATAGAAAAAAAGTTGACGCTATTTCTGATTTATTTCAGCAATTTTTATCACAAATAATGATTATTATTATTATTATTATATTCTAAAACATAATACTTATTATGCATAACTTGTTATATTTAGACATATACGAAAAATCAAAAGACTAGAGTGTTACATGGTTCTGAAGTAATAAATGTGCTGCTGCAGATTTTCTCAAACGCCCAATATAGAGTAGACATATGTGGCAATTCTAAATTTCTAACAAAAATATTTTCATATTCTGTAGTAGATAAAGTAAAGCTTGATGCTTGTAAAAGAAGAGACCTAAGACAAAGATATATTTTCGAAATCACAAAAGAGAATATCAGCTATTGCAAAAGCCTCACAAGGGTAACTGAGCTTCGCCATCTAGATGAAAACGAATCAAACTTTATAACAAATGAAAATGAATGTTTGGGTTTTATAACCATGCAGGAAGAATCATTACAAGCCACTTACAGTAATATTAGAGAAGTAGTAGAACAACAACAGTCTGTATTTGAGACTTTCTGGGATAAGGCAATTCCAGCACAAAACAAGATAAGAGAGATAGAAGAAGGCTTAAAGTCAGAATATCTTGAGGTTATTTCGGACCACAAAAAAGCAACTGATATTTATCTCGACCTAGCAAGGGATATCAAGAAAGAGGCTTTATTACTTTTTGCTAATAGTAAAGCTATAATTAGAGCAGATAGACTAGGAATCCTAGACTGTCTAATTAATGCCTCAAAGAGCAAAGCAGCTCTAGTAAAGATTATCTCTCCCATAACTGAAGAGAATTCACAAATTATTAAGCAAATTTATGAGAAAGCTCCGAACATCAAGATTCTCAATGGCGGCAGTTCCCACTCAGGTTTATTCATAGTAGATGGCAAAAGATTTATTCGATTTCAGCTCAAAGAACCCGGTGCCGAAGAATTTTCAGACGCAATAGGCTTTGTAGAGTACTCAAATAGTAAGGTTGGAGTATATTCTGCTAAATCATTTTTTGAGTTGTTGTGGAATGAACATCTTCAGTATGAAAAACTTAAAGAAGCAGATAGAATAAAAAATGAATTTATAAATATAGCTGCCCATGAACTTAGGACACCAGTTCAACCAATAATTGGTTTATCGGAAGTCCTTCATTCTGCAATAAATGACACAAAACAGAAAGAATTCTTGGATGTTATAGTAAGAAATGCAAAAAGACTGAAAAGACTTACAGATGACATACTAGATGTTACAAAGATAGAAAGCCATTCTCTAAACTTGAATAAGGAACGTTTTAACCTTATAGAATTGATATCAAATACAATACAGGATGTCTCTAGTCAAAGCAAAAAGGCTAATAATAATGAAAAACTAAAATTTGTATTTTGCAAACATGATGATAAAAAAAATAATAATCAACGCATTATTATAGACGCAGATAAGGCAAGGATAACCCAAGTGTTTTTAAATCTGCTAACTAATGCTATCAAGTTTACGGAGGAGGGGACTATATCTATTGAGGTACAAGCTGGCAAAGAAAGTGACGATAATGATGTTATCACAGTTAGTGTGAAGGATACTGGTGATGGCATTGACTCTGAAGTAATGCCAAGGTTATTTACAAAGTTTGCTTCAAAGTGTTCTGAAGGTACCGGTTTAGGACTATATATATCAAAAAGCATTGTTGAAGCCCATGGTGGTAAGATATGGGGAGAGAATAATAATAGTGTTGACGATGATGTTGGAGGAAAAAGAAGAAGAGGAGCAACGTTTCATTTTACTCTGCCAATAGTGAATGAATCATCGTCGCAAGTAAGTCATCATAATAAACAGCAAAGACAAGATGCTGACTATAACCAATGGAGAAGTATATAATATGAAGCGACCACCATCATCGTCATCATCATTATCAGAGACATCCAAGTCATTGCTGCATTCTAAATATGAAATCCTAATTAAATATACACTCGTACCTTCAATTCCTCTTTCAATAATAGCAATTCTATCTATCAATCCGAATACCTGGGTGGCATCTGAAGTCCATCACTTCTACATAGAGTTAATTGCAGTAATACTTGCTGCAGTATTGGCGTTCTATTACATAGCAAGAGCTCGCACATTAAATGATAAATTTAGCCTATTCATAGGCATTGGATTCCTTACCAGTGCTTTGATTGATTTACTACATGTAATAGTAGCTTATGTTGCTATCGGCAATCCTATTTTCCTGAAGTATTTTATTCCTCAGACGTGGTTTGCTGGAAGAATTTTTCTAAGTGCAATGTTAGTTATGGCAATTGTAAAGTTCTCTTCTTTGTCTTCATCAAACGATGATGTAATACAAGAAAGAAGAAATGAAGTGCAAGAAGAGCAGAAGAAGCTACTACGAGCTAAGCTACGAAAAAATATGATAGTTTATATTTATTTTATACCTCTTGCAATACTTGCCGCAAGTGTTTCCATAAGTTCGCTATTCTTTGTCTTACCAGCTAGTGTAGTAGATGATTACTCTATACACAGACCATATGAGATACCGTCGCTTGTATTATTTACAATAGCATTATTTTATTTTTACAAAAATCATCTTTATGAGAGAAAGGATGCCTTCTATAAAGGATTATTAGGATATCTAATAGTTGATATTTTCGCTCAAATAATAATGTCTTATTCTGCCGCATCATTTGACACAGCACATAATGTAGCTCATGTTCTCAAAGATGCTGGTTATTTTATTAATATCATAGCATTAGCATTATCAAGTATTCAGTATAACTCAGAGATGAGAGAAATAAATCAAAGGTTAAAGGAAAGCAATGAGAGATTAAGGGAAAGAGAGGAAACAATTCATGTACAATATGAAAGACTAAAAGAATCTGATAAGATGAAAAATGAATTTATCAATGTGGCAGCTCATGAATTGCGAACACCTATCCAGCCTATTCTTAGCTTAACTGAAGCTCTCCGCTCTGGAATAAAAGAACCCCAACAACAGGAATTAGCAGATGTTACAATCAGAAATGCAAAAAGACTGAAAAGACTTACAGATGACATACTAGATGTTACAAAGATAGAAAGCCATTCTCTAAGTCTAAAAAAAGAATCGTTTAATCTAAATGATGTTATAACAAATGTTATAGAAGACGCGGTAGCAAACATTGCTAAGAAAAGCCAGTGTGCAAATCTTGTAAAATTAGAATATCATCCTCGTGATATATTTGTAGAAGCAGATAAGGCAAGGATAACCCAAGTAATTTCGAATTTGCTAAATAATGCATTTAAATTTACGGAGGTAAAGGTCAACGAAGGAAATGGAATAAGAGGAATTATAAATATTAATGCAGAAAAGCTAGATGACGGTATGGCTATTATAAGTATTAAGGATAATGGTACAGGAATAGACCCTGAAATATTGCCAAGGCTATTTGAAAAATTTACCTCAAAATCTTATCAAGGAACTGGGTTGGGACTGTTCATCTGTAAAAGTATTGTACAAGCTCATGGTGGCAAAATTTGGGGAGAAAATAATATCCATGGTGGCATAGCAGGAGCTACCTTTACATTCAATTTACCAATTACAAATACAAATAGTAGTACTGCTGCTACCAGCAGCATTAACAATACACTCCACAACTAAGTACAGAACTTACTACTATTGCTTCTTATCTTTTATTTGTAGTAGGATTACCAACTGATAGCCCACTACTTATCTCCATCCCTATCTGCTCTTGTGTAATCCCAATTAGTAAATCCAATTCTCAGCTCCTCAACTATCCAATCCCAGAATTTTTGATTATCATTTAATGCTTCTGTAACACTATTGATTTCAACACGTTTGTTTGTAATGTAATTAATCCATTC
>JBKPMK010000376.1:0-6140 GCA_046732115.1 Thermoproteota archaeon | reverse complement strand
TGATTGTCTTTTATTGGATCAATATCTATGGCATAATCTTTTGTAGGTTTAGCAAAAACAGATGACAGTAATACGACTATAATTATTAAGGTTGCACCACCAACAGATGCCAGTATAATCATATTATGCATTATTACAATTGTGTACAAGAGAGAATATTTGATGATTTTGGTGCGTTTCTCTAAATATACCGTTAATTTGATTTTATCTTCATCATAAATGAAATAATTTTGCTTCTGACAGCAATCAAATATTGTTGTTGTTATAGTATTTTAACCTTGGAATTTGTACTAAGCTTGACAGCCTTAGCATTAAAGCATCTCAGTTTCTATGTCCCTTGCTCTCTGTTCTCTGAATTGTTCAAACCATTTTTTTCTTCCCTTCTTGAGATCGCTGTAAGTAGTCCTATCAAAACCAAAGAACCCAAGAACCGTTTCTGCTGCATCAAGTATCATTTCTTTATATTTTTCCTTATCATAGGGGGCAGAGATTGTATGTTCTCAATAAGTGTCACTCTACATAGTCTTAAACGAATTTAACGATAATAATCAACTCTTAAAGCAATAGATGCCGATATGGCCTATTCGGCTTCTACTACTAATAGAAATAATAAATCTATTCTGGCAGTTGACGATGAGGATGCTATTGTTGATATAATTAAGCAATCTTTACAAAGACAAGAATTCAAAGTCTGTGCATTTACAGATCCATTCAAAGCTTTAGCACATTTTAACTGAGTCCAAAGAAGATAACCATCACATAGTTCTTTCTGACATTAGAATGCCTGGCATGAATGGTTATGAATTTATAAGAAAAGTAAAAGAAAGCAATCCAAAAGTCAAGGTGATGCTTATGAGTGCTTTTGAGATTAACGACAGAGAGTTTCATAATATGCTGCCAGATATCAAGGTAGACGCATTCCTTCAAAAGCCATTTTCCATACAGCAGTTAAATAATGTGTAGAGAAGATCAGTGTAAATTCCCAATAATCTGCTAGATATATTTCCTGTAATGCTTATATTATTTATGTATCATTTTTTGTGGCAGATGCTATAATGATGGCGGGGGAATTAGGATAGTCAACTATCATCTTGACGATGCTTTAGAGCAGATAAGCCGATCAGAACATGGTGCTCATCACCTTATTGTTTATTCGGATCAAAGAGTGCTAAGGAACTGTATACAAAATATGTTAAAACACAGTTAGGACAAGAAAATAAAATTGTTCTTATAATGCCACATTATGAAACTACGGATAGTCTCAAAAGGGTCTTGTTAGATGATAATTTTCCTGCTGCCGATGATAATGAGGATATGACGAAAAAATACAAGGATTCACTTATAGTGATGGATTCTATAAAGGGACATTTTGGTGCAGATGATCATATGGCTTTTGTCAACAAGCTAGTTAACCGTGCAGAAAATGGTGTTTTGGTAATTGCTGATGCTGGGCCATTTTTCCATCTCAATAAGAAAGAAAAACTTGTCGAACATGAGTTATCAATGCCATCCCGGTTTGATGTGAATCTAAAGCGATTTTGTGTATTTCATAAGCAAGATTTTAATGTACTTACAGAAGAGCAAAAACAAAAGCTAGTAAACCATCACGGGCAAGTGCTTATAGTAGAAGATAAATAGTGTATAGGTGTTAAAGTTGATTTAACATTATTTCAGCAGTCATCCCCTTCCCAAATTCTACTTTCTTTGTTTTAAAGTTGAAATGAACAGGAGTATATTCCATCTTGTACTTTATTCCCTTTATAGATGCCATACTCGTTTTTCCTCTACTGAATGTAATCTTAAAAACCATAAGTTGCATATCTAGATAAGATTTATTTCATAAAAATTGCATTTGATTTATTATAATATAATGAACAGGTAAAACTGATAGGTCTCTCTAAGAAAACAGTCTAACTATATAGCGGAAACCTATTGAGATTTGATATTTATTTTATATCATAATGATGGCTATTATCAATGGCAGAAATGTCTTTGTTGTAATGATATCATTTTCAGCACTATCGATCTTAACGTTTGCTTTACCAAGTTTTGCTGATAGAATAGTTACAATACATCAATATACCACATTAGATATAGGATGCGACCTTAGTAGCGGCGATGATTTCATTGGCAGAACAAAAATACTTACATACGATCAACCAACTAAACTCATATTTAATTGCGAAAGGTCCGCAGGAGATATTGATCTGAAAAAAGGTGAAAGCGTGTCTCTTCAGTGCTTACATGATAATCCTCTTACTATTCCAAAACATGTAAAGATGAAAGCCGGAGAATTGTTCTATGTTTTATGTAACTCTGACTGAGATGTTGGTCTTTTGGCTGCACCCTTTAGAGATAGAAATGTTGCCCCCAAATTTCTTCGTCCTGACAGAACAATCAGTATGTAGCCTAAACTATAAAGCAGCGGGGGTGAGTGATCCCACGACGTGGGTATTTGGTCTCCCGTATCTTGTCTTCTAATATACAGTATAAAATATACTGTCTAGACGATATTTAAAAATTCAAGAAGTTAATTCCGAAGTTGGTTATTAATGAAAGATGCGGCTAATAGAACCGCTAAGACCTCACACAATGCTTATAGCATAGTTCCGTATATTACCGTACTACTTCGAATATGCCAAAACCAGGATACAAATCCATTACAGTAAGCGAACATGTCTATAATAAATTCTTCAAAGTTTATGAGAAAAATAAAAAAGGATTAGAGATCAAAGGAGTAAGAAGCTTCTCTGGATATCTTACAAGTATGATGGAGGAGATGATGCTACGATATGAAGCATTTGCAAAACATGCTCCTTATATGGAGAAATTATCTATAGACAAAAATCGAGTTGTACTACAAGATAACAAACGTAATAGAATTGCAGAAGTGTTGCTAAAAGAAGGGGAGTTGCAGTGTTTGCTAGATGAGAGATCTGATTGCGTACATGTCGGTTTTGTTTATTCTTTGCCTGAACTATATAACAATGAGAAGGTTAAATCTCCTCCTCGCGCAGCATATACACTGACAGAGAGTTAGCAGGGAAAAAGAAATGACTTGGTTTCAAGATGACAACCAACATATATTAGAATCTAAAAGCAACATGCATAGATTATTGTATTGTCCATTATGTCAAAAACTAACATCTAAAACAGAATGTCAAAAACTAAGGCAAGATAAAGATGGTAAGCTTTACAAGGTAAAAACATATCATTATGACAAGCTATCTAAACTAGAGCGTACAAAAAGAAAAGAACAAAAAGAAAGTAAGCGACAACAAGAAATATCAAATATAGAATTAACTAAAATAATAAATCACATGTTTCATTCTCAGACAAGATAATGGAGCTTGTGGCGTTGAGAGGGTCTTTTGTGAATCCAGTAAATAACCCTCCCAATGCCTATGTCAGGAATCGATATCTGATGTGATTCTAATAATATTTAACAACTTTTGGAGAATTATACATTTAATGATTAACCTCCCCTGAACTCCAGCAGTACTATTGTAAAAATGGAATTGACAACTAGATATCCACTAAAAGATTTTTCATACGACAATTTATTTAGACTTGCTTGCTAATCAGCATGATGCATGCGATAGGATTATCGAAATATTAGACGAGATGTTCAATTTAGTTTCGAAGGATTTGAAATAACAGTGAAATAATATTCGACATTAACAGGAGTATATGTGTTCAGTACCCTCTTCCTCTCCTTTAGATGTCTATTATTAAAAAGAAGGTAACATCCAAAACAAAAAATATAATGCATGCACCTCAAAACGAGCAGAACGGACAGGAAGAACAAAAAGAGAAAGATCATGACAATAACAACAACATTCTAGCCAAGGAAATTGGCTCATGGAGCAACTTTGAACATGCTCTGAGGGAAGAAAATAGACTCCTCTTTGAGCAGATGTTATCTGAATGCAAAGAAAATAAAGACTTGATCAGATCTGCGAACTCAAAAGATGAATATTTCTCAGCCGAATCACTGTTTATGGCATCTTGCTGCTGTCCTGGAGGAAAGAAATCAGCTTCATCTAATAGTATGAATGACACATTAGGTAAACCACGCATCGCATCTAAATGGTGTGATGGAAATGCTTCTATCTTCACGTTATTTAGCTCGATTACTGTCTCTTTAGTATCAAATACAGCAGCTGATGATGCAACAATGTCCTTGCTGCTTGCAAATAGCTTTTTCATTTTGTCTATGACAGCAATAGCTAAATCAATTCTGGGCCCTGTAACAATACACATCTGAGAGCCAGATAATGCATCATCCTTCAAGCAAAGCCAAGCCATAAAACGAAGCATAAACTCTGACACGCCTAATCCTGTTGCTTTCTTTATCCAGAGATGTTTGTTATTACTCTGAGTAACCAGTGAATCAAATATTATTTGTTGATAATCATATAACGGCTTATCGTTTCCTTCCTTTTGCGGCAATTCGATAATGTGGTTAAAACAGCAATATCCATTTGTTTTGATATCCTCGAGTTTATGCTGGTCAATATTCCAGATCCAAAAGGGTTTGTTTAGCAGTCTTTCAGACAGTTTAAATTGTTGTTTTGTTTCTTGACTAACTCTCTTCTTTAAATCTTTGAATGTCACTTTACCTGTATTATTTAGCAGACATTAGTTTTATCTTTTTGTAATTATTGGATTAGCATGAGGCATACTGTACCTGGTGGCACGTTATTATCATCAGTTCCAGTTAATATCAAAGTAGGATTGGATATTTTTGTAAGCTCATCACAGATGCCACTCCACTTGCGTTTTCGTGCTCATTTATTGCACTTTTTCCTCCATGGTTTGTTAGCCTCTTGCAATTTCACGCTTGATATAGTTTACAAAGCATGGAAGATAGTATTATGCATTTCAGCATGGTAATGTCATTACACTACTTGTCATTCATATACTGCTGATAATATAATATCTATAAGTGCTAAATAACATACTTGTTACTCGTAAGCAATGAAATGTTGGGATGAAAGTAAGAAGAAGAATATTAATAGAACGCAAAGTTGTAGAGCTTTGCTTGTAGTGGCTTCAATTGCTTTGCTTGTAGCTGGTTTCATAACCGCGCCATCTATAATATCTGCTCAAACTACAACTACTAGTACCCCAAGCAACGCAACTACAGTGGAAAGTCGTCCTACTAATATTACCAACACTGCCTCTTCTTCTGCTGCTCCTAAACCTGTAGACGGTTATAATACTCCAATAGGACATTTATCAGCTATAAGGCATGTATTTGATGATCCTACTCTTAGAGTACAGCATTATTGTAAGCCAAATGATAAGATAGTATTGGTATGTCAGCTTTATGATAGTACATCAGGAAATGCTACTCTTATAGGAATGGAATACATAATTACAGCAGACCAGTACAACTCATTACCTGCTAGAGAAAAACTAAATTGGCATTATCATAAAATAGAATTTGCGCCTGATAGAGCCAATCCAATGTTTCCTGAACTTTCTTCTGACCAAACCAAAGCTGTTATGGGCAAGCTAATGGATACATACGGTAAAGTGATAATCACATGGAATCCAAGAGATAAATTACCAGCATTTCCACCACAAATAGAACAAGTACAGCACCCATTTATGGTCAATTCCACAGCAAAACCAGAGACCAATGGAGGAAGCTTCAACCAGACTCTAAAGTACTAATACGTACTATCATCATCAATCCACTCTTCTCTCTTTACTTTGTCTTATCTTTTGGTTACCATGTTTTGGAGAGTATTGTACTTTTTATTATGCGCTAAAGCTATAGGGTTTTGAAATAGTATGAGAAGAAGAACCCTGAACAGAAGCTACAGAAGAAGTTGTTGTCTGTGCATATGCTAGCTCTTGATGAAGATATAATGTAGTGGTGATGCCATGCTAATATCCTAAAATAGCTATTATCTGAGCATTCATTAGGCCTGATGTCCACAAGTGCAAATATCAGAATTAATGCTAGACATCATATCAGATTCTTGGCTCTAAGTCATAATATATCATAACCACCTTTGTTACATTGATGATATCGTCTCTACTAATTATTACTCTAAAAAATAAGCCTTAGGACTGCAACGATAATCGTAACACCAATAATGAAGGCAATTGCTCCTGTTATTTCCCAG
>JBKPMK010000375.1:0-4694 GCA_046732115.1 Thermoproteota archaeon | reverse complement strand
GGAACTCCTATAATGGCGCTAACGGTGATACTATTTTCAATTCTACTAAGTAGCGGAATAGGCGCGTATCTTAGTGGAAGATTATTTGGTAAAAATCCTTACAGAGCGGTAATTATATCAATACCGATTTTGGCTGGAATTCTGTTGGCACATTATATGTTCCTTCAAAACATTATAAGTTTTAGCATAGTTTTGCCTCTATATGAGAGAATCGCAGTCACTTTTGCACTTTTATCACCTGCAGGTCTTCTCATGGGATTTCAGTTCCCATCCATTACTAGAATGGCATCTGAATCTTCCTTATATTCACTAAAAAGGCATCCTAGCAATCAGGATATCACACTATTGTGGGGGGTAAATGTTATTGCATCAGTCATAGGAACTGTGATAACTACTTTATCATCTATGGTAATAGGTTTTAATGGTAATCTTCTAATTGGTCTAGGCCTGTACGTAAGTGCACTGGCTGCTGCGATTTCAGCAACAAAAATATCTAGGCGAGTCGATAGCCCACAAGTTGTTAAATAAATATGCCCATACAATCAGACAGTGAAAGTGTTTATGATCGCTGGAAAAAAATGCAATATTTCGAACCATTGTGGTACAATGTCTAAGGGAAGGTCTAGGAATGTGTTAGGTTAGACATCTTATCTATATTTTGAATATTAGAATAAGTATCGTACTCATGTTTGGTGAGGATATGGCATCATACTTTATTGCACATTACTTGATATTTCCATTAACTATCAATGCGAATAATTGATAAACTACGTAGTATAATTGTTTCTGACGAATGCCAAATGTACAAGAACAGGCAAACAGTATACACTCACCGATTTACCAGGCATTAACAAATTCCCAATGTAATAAATGTGGAGCAAAACGAGAATGGAGGGCTGAATTTACCGATAAAGCCCCTTAAAAGGGATAATTAACAATACTTTGAGACATAAACAAAAGCAATCAAATTAATCATATCTTATCTATCTATCTTCTGCAGCAATATTACTTCCATCTCCTAATTTTGCTTTCTTTTGTAGATAATCTTTATTTTTCAAGTCTTCTGCCATGATTATAGACTTTGGTTGTTGATTCTTCTGTTGTTTGTCCTCTTTATGAAGTTCGTTTCTGAGACAGTCCATACACAAATAGCCTGAATTACGCAAGCCGCCACCTTTGTCATAAACAACAGGCACTACTAAATCTACATCTGGATGTCCTCTGTTGCAATTAGCACATCTACCGTTATATGATAATATCCATGACATCGATTGAACGTACAGTGAAAATATCTATTAATAATATATCTCTATACAAAGTATTACTAACTTCTCAACTGACTATCAAAAAGACTACAATAGCTATTGGTGTCTTACTTACTTTTATTAAAAAAGATGCCACTATTACTCAATTTTTTGGGCAGTGGAGACTTTCTGAATGAAGATGACGGTTTTGTTCCGAATGAATGCGGAATAACTGAAACTCTCTCTATGGTTGGGATTTTAGAACGGATTCCCATCTCTATCTTTAATGATAACAATTCTACATCCGTTAACGGCTTATTGCCGTCTACCTCTATATGGACTTCTGCTTGAGCAACCATTCCAGCAGGTCGTAATAATACCGATCTAACCTTAATCGACTCTTGGCTAAATTTCTCATCGATGTCTTTTCTGATAATATCTGTAGCCTTTGGATTTTGCCAAGAATCCACCAAAATGAGAGAGGATCTTTTGAGGGAAACATACGATACTGAGAAAATATATCCAGCAATTATTATGCCTCCTATAGCATCGGCTTGTAGGAAGCCAAATTGTGATGCAACAAATACACTAAAAAAACCAATTACTGAGGCAGAACCATCTTTTATTGAATTCTTAGCATCTGTCTTCAGTGAGAGTATGTTATATCTATTTGCGATCCTTCTCATCTGAAATGCTCTGTGTAATGATATTACGGCTGCTGATGCTAATACTATCATTGTCAAAATTGGTTGCTGAATTTCTCTTGGATGTGTTAGTACCTCGTAAGAATGATAAAATATAACGGATCCGATTACAACCATTCCTATAGCAGCCATCAAAGCTGCAAAGCTCTCTACCTTATGATAACCAAAATGAAATGTCTTGTCAGCGGGCCTCTGTGCAATTCGTAATCCTAGCAATACTATAAACGATATCATCGCGTCAGACAAGGAGTCGATGCCATCTGCGGTAGCAACAACACTGCCACTTATATGCCCAATTACGAGTTCCGCTATGCCTATGCTTAGTAAAGTCATGACAGAAAGTTTGGCAATTTTCTGTCCTGCTAGTATACCTTCACTCAACAAATCGGCATAGGAAGTTCCTTTATCACTTTGATCCTTCTCTGTTGAGGGTTTTAAATCGTTATTGTTACTATCAGATTCTCTTGTTATGTCAGAATCATCCAACGTTTATGAATACATTTAATATTATTGTCAATAATATTTAAAGATTTGAACTGAACTGTTTTATCTAAAATTAATGATACATATAGGAAACCGACTTTAACGATAGTAATATAACGTGGGTCTCGATGAGACGTTATTTTTCAAAATCGGAAAGGGTGTTCTGGCTTCGAAAAATAATATAAAATAATAATATCTGGTAGCTGTCTCTGTCTAGCATTTCTGTGAGTCAGATGATTTAATTGAAAATCATAAGGACTGGCCAAATTATCGATATAAATATTATAAAATCAATCATTGGGTTTACATATTGCTTTTATATTAAGGAAAATGAATAGATCTATCTTGGGCACATATGCAGAGCGGGCAACACCTACACAGATAATACATGGTGAACAGAACGTAGTGAATACTTTAATGCAAATTATTTCTAATACGAAACATAAGATTGATGCCTGTGTAGATTACACACGGCCATATTTAGCCATCCATATTAATCAGCTAAGAGAAGTCTTCCTTAATGCAAAGAAAAGGGGCATAAAGGTGAGATATCTTACTGAAATTAACAAAGAAAACCTTTGCTATTGCAAGCAATTATTGACCATGGTTGATGAACTCCGTCATCTAGCTGGCATTAAAGGGAATTTTTATGTAACTGATGAAGAGTATGGCGCACCTGCCACATATCATGAAAAAGGCAGATCTGCTGAACTGATGATTTATAGCCACCTAAGAGAAGTTGTAGAGCATCAGCAATATATATTTGAGAGTGTATGGAACACATCTATTTCTGCTGACAGAAAAATAAAAGAAATTGAAAACGAAGATGAGATTGTTTTAGGTGTAACGCAAGTCATTGACAGTCCACTACGGACTCAAGAGCTGTTTCTTGATATGATTAAATCTGCAAAATATGAAATACTATTAATTATGCCCACAGTCAATGCGTTTATACGTGAACATAGCATAGGTGCAATCCAATTACTAAAAGAGTTAGCCTACGGCTATATTACAGAGCCAAAAAAAGCATCATCGGCACCGGCAAAGCGAAATTTAGAAGAGTCAACAACAAGAAAAGAGCGTATGAGCATTAGGATCATTACACCAACTAATGATGCTATTAACAAAATAATTAATGATATGTACCTGATCGCACCTTCAAATTTGCCGATGCAAAGAACAAATGAAGAACCTGTAGGTCCTACTACCCTTCATTCCGTTCATCCTGATTATGCTGACAAAAGCAATACTCCTATTATTCAATTAAGACAGCTAGAGTCATTGCCCAAGTATAACGTAACAACAGCAACAATATTGGTAGTTGATAGAAAAGCCTCATTAGTTTTTGAAAAGATAGATGATGCCAAGGAAAGTTTTGTGGAAGCAGTTGGACTATCAACCTTTTCAACAAGTGAACCAACGATAATGTCATATGTATCCATATTTGAAAACTTTTGGAACCAAGTTGACTTGTATGGAAAACTTAAAGAACACGATAGATTGCAAAGGGAATTCATAAATATTGCTAGTCATGAGTTGAGAACCCCTACTCAAGCAATTTTAGGATATTCAACATTAGTACGACGTCATCCTGAAATGAGAGAGGAGATGTTAAGCTATATCGAAAGAAATGCAGTTAGGCTTCAAAGCCTCATAAACAATATATTAGATGTCTCAAGAATTGAGAGTAGAACTTTAAAGCTAAATAAAGAGAAATTTAACATCAATGAAAAGATAAGACATGTTATAGATGATATACAATCAAAAGAAGAACAAGATGACGAAATAAAGATAATCTTCAATGAGCAAGAAGAGAATCCTATATTTGTAGAAGCCGATAAACTGAAAATCTATGAAGTCTTATCGAATCTGTTAGTTAATGCTGTAAGGTTTACAAAGAAAAAGCGTGTGGTTGACGCGAGCAATACAAGGAGTAATGGCCACAACACGGATTACAATATAATAATCTCTAGCATGGTAAAATCTAATCAATTATACAACAAAGATAATACTGGTGACGTAACAGGACAGGGAGGAAGATACGAAGTCGTTATTAGCATTAAAGACAGGGGCACTGGAATTGATCCCGATATACAAGATAAATTATTTTCTAAATTTGTTACAAAGTCAGATACAGGATCAGGATTAGGTCTCTACATTTCCAAAGGTATTGTTGAAGCTCATGGCGGCAAAATATGGGCTGAAAATAATAGTAGTGTCAATGGTGCCACCTTTACATTTAAACTTCCAGTTTCATAAAATT
>JBKPMK010000374.1:0-9071 GCA_046732115.1 Thermoproteota archaeon | reverse complement strand
TGGTACAATGGTCGCAGTCGACTGGGATTCTTGCGTGGCTGATGGTGCCTGCATCGAGGCATGTCCTGTACAGGTGTTTCAGTGGTACAGAACAGAACAAGATGTCCCTGCTACAGAGGTAGCAAATGCAACAAGCGCCGGGACTGGCAGCACTGTGAAAGAAGAGAGGAAAGATTATACAGACAAGGCTGACCCCATTAGAGAACATGACTGCATCTGGTGTATGGCTTGCGTCTCCGTATGTCCACCTCAGGCAGTCAAGGTCGACCAATCTAGTCTAGAATTCCATGAGAAAGCTTCAGGTACATTTAATGAAGAACTTTCAAAAGGTAGTGCTCCTCCACCTCATGCGCATTGAAAGGAGCGCCTGTCTTATTTTTTAGTCTATTCTGCATTAAGTGATAGTTGTAAAAACCCATTAAGTATGACAATAATGACGTGAAAGCGAATCATGAAGTAATAACGCGGTCAGCTCATTGTAGAAAACCCTAGATGGTAGTAGTACTTGACTCATATATGGGGATCTTCATGCCAGAGGATATTGGAGCACGGGTTTCCAAATTCATGTCTGGTGACAGCTCCTTTCCGTTTATAGAAAAGGATGAGATAATAGCCACTTTTTACTTATTTGGAAGGGACAAAGGTGTAACAGGTTATCAGGAGGCGGAAACTGTTGTAGACTTAGCGCGAAGAACAGTACAGAGATCGTCGGGTCATATAACAGGTCTTCGAAATATGGGGAATAAGCTTACTTCTGAATTTGTACTACAGGACTATACGAAAAGAGCCTTGCAAATATCGGTTGAGGTTCAAAACGAACATTCAATCGATACGTCCCAGCTAGAGAAGCGTATAACAATGGATCCTACCATCTTGTCTGCATGTTTTGCGCAACACATCGCCTACTACAATCAAGACTATTTTTTTGAATTACTTGGTCCTTTTGATGAAAATCAGATCCCCAGACCTTTCATGCTCAAGCTCAGTGGAAGGATGTTATTAGTGGCGTATAACACTGCAGATCCGCACGCTTTACCGTTTCAGAATACACTTCAGCCATTTTTGGAATGGATCCGAAAAGCCGGTTAAACGATTTTTTAACCGACTAACATATTTAACTTGAAATATCCGTTTAGCAAACAATATTATGTGCTGACTTGCTAGCAATATCTAAATATTAGGACTAGAAACCAACTGGATGATCTTCTATAACCCTGATCACGGTTTGGAGTTTACACGAAAATCCAGAATTCTTATTGTGGCTTATGTGTGTAAGCATCTCGATCTCTCAATTTTTTCAATCTATTAATGTCCTCTAAATTTCACACGTCTACTAAAGACATTTAAAAAAAGTATTCATCTAGTTTTCGATTAAGCTGTGGATTTCTTGTCCCACTTGTATTCAAGCGCTCTTCGATTGAGAGGTCTTCAGGGCCCGTGTCTGCAGCCCTTCTAACCCTCCTGAGCATGCTGACGTCTTGAGTATTAGATAAATATACATTATATATCAAAGCATTTTCTTTTCCCTCGGAATTTCTAATAATTCTACCTATTCTCTGCACTATTTGGTTCATGTTAGATGTTGATGCTAATATTATGGCTACTCTAACCTCAGGCACGTCATACCCAATTTCCAATGTATGTACCGAAAGTAAAGCAAAGAACTCCCTTCCCCATTCGGATAGTATCCTCAATCTTTCACCTGATTTTAATTTGGCAGAGATTATCTCTGATTTTATTCCTTTACTATGTAGGATTTCTTGCAATCTTTGAATCGACTCTATTGTTTCGCTAAATATCATTATTCGTTCTGAGGGATGTTTTTTTGTTATAACCTCTGTAGCTGCTGCTAGCTTGTTGTGCGCACAACTCATAAGGTTTTTTCTGTCTTTTACGTTAGCAAACCATGCTCTTGCTAGGGCTGCTAAATGTCCCCTCTTCGTTAAGAAGGATGAAATCAATTTCGGATCTGATGTCTTAAGATAGGCCGAAATACTTCTAATTTTCCTAGAGTATTCATCATACATCTTCTTCTCCTCATATGTCAGGTCAACCTTTACGGGAACAACAACTGGCTTTGCTAATCTTTTGTCTCTTACCGCTTCCTTTATCATATATTTTTTAACTGGTGGCATAAGTGACAGAACTGTCTCGTACCTAGGATCTTGTTGGTCTATGGTTGCAGTTAGCCCAAGCAGGTATTTCTTTGGGTTATCGCATTCTTTTACAGTATCAAAGATCGTACTGAGGCTGATTGCGGTGTTGCTTACCAAATGCACCTCATCAAAAACAACCATATCGGAATTGCGGACGAGATGAGCATTATTTACTGCACTTTGATAGGTACTTATAGTGATCTCTCGTGGTTCTTTCCTCTCTCCAAAATATGCACCAATATGCTCTTTAGGAACACCATACTTCAAGAGCCTTTGAATATTTTGTTCAACTAGCACTATGCGTGGGACCAAAAAGATGATATTAAAGGAGCTCCCACGAAGATCGATTGCTGCCCTTCTTGCACATTCAAATGCTATTTCTGTCTTTCCGGTTCCTGTGCTGTAAATGATGGACCCATTATATCCGTTCGTAACCCACTCATTGACTGCATCAAGTTGATCCTTGGTAAGCCTGAATGGAAATCGTATTTTTGATATGGCCGCGCTTGAAATTCTCTCTTTAGACATCGGTGTTGGAATATTATGTGAAGCACTTCCAGTGTTTTCTGCCTTTTGATCCGCCATAGTTACCGTATCTCAACACGATATCTACAATCAACTTCAAAAATGTTCTGTATCTATTCTGAGATATCAAACGAAAGGTGTAATAAAAATTTTTTTCATTAAAATGTCAGAAATCTGGCGCAACTCGATGCTCTACTTTACGTCATAGTTATTAGTTATTACCTATCGTTGTAGCAATTGTATGTACATGGGTCGCAACTGCTTTCTAACGCAGGCTGCTCGTGGTCGAAAATGTCTATCATCGATTCAATGGGTAGCTTATGAATGTCCTTAAGATGGTTTTACACCCTATAAATTCTAAGTCGTCCTATATATTGAGGAACAATATGAGTCAAAACCTTGATCGAAACGAAAACCACAGCTCTGGAAATCAAGAACAGTCAGCGAGCCAGTGGTCTCAAATAATAGGACAAGTAATGGAAAAACTAATGGGTACCAATGTGTCGACTACAATAAGGTTTGACAACCTTGAAGTCGACGTGCCAAGGGCACAAGGACCTGGTGGCAGAGATCTAGGAGGAGCAAAATGGACAGTTAATGGAAAAATTATATGGACCACAGAAAGCCACAAAACAGCAGGATAGAACACAAAACGATCAACAGGTAATCGATAATTCTGATCCTGACGTCTTCTAATAGTGGCGCAGCACTAAATATTTCTCTTCACTATTTCTTGGGATAAATTATTTGTACAATATAGTGTTGTTAACTTCCAAGCGTGTCTTTCCAGTTGACGTTTTTTCTTTAAATTTAATTTTGTCTCATTATCAACAGGGAACGTTCAGACGGCGCTAGATTGTATCGGATAAACATGCTTCACCATTATTTCCATTATTCGTCCTTTCACATAGACACAGTTATAAGATGTTATCGTATTTAGACTGTTTAAACCCGAGAGATATTTTTAGAATGAATGCTTCCAATAAATATGGTTTACCCGTACCGCGCAATGCTTTGGAACGGATAGATTTCCTGAACCTCTGATTTTGTTTCCACGTTCACGTTTGATCTACTATCAGGCACAAAATTGCTGTAATTACCTTGTCTTGCCATGAAGGGCCAGTCATGATTGAAATGACGTGCTGAAGACGAGACCGCGGAAGCATTGCTGCCAGAATTCGTTTGCGTGTTTGACTCCGAAAATGATACGTCCTCGTGAACTACCGACTCATGTGCATAACGTTCGTAATTTTCTTGAAACCTTTTAGAGTTGAAACTAAAAAACGAACTTTGCATTCGTTTCTTTCTACGCTGTACGTTCGATTCGCTAGGGAGGAATCTGCCGTTGGCTACCCCAACTATATAATCCAGTAGACGAACTACGACACCTTTTCCGTCATGTAGTTTGTTGTTATGCCTAGTTGCACCATACTGTCTTGTAAAGTGTTCTGAACAGGTTGCGCATACCCAAGTTATCCTTCCCATACTTGTATCATCTATTGTGCAACCATCGTTTATCTTTTTTGTCTTGTGTGCAGCTATAGATATAACAATTCTATATAAAATAGCTCCTTTGCTGAGGAAAAACAATAAGGATGATGCTATGACATACTAGTCAACATAAATCCAAGACTGAGGGGTAAAAAGAACTTCTTTATACGTGATTTATGTTTGACTATTATACATTCTTGCCCAATCAAGTATGGATACTTGATCAAGCATATGTATGATTGATATAATCAATTCCAAATATTTATGATAGTCGTTCCAATTAGTACTACTCAAATAGTAGTACTAATTGAATGATGAGCACTCAAAATGCTAGTATGAGTACTACTAGCATTTTCTTACTAGTATGAGTGGTATTCGAGCTTGTGAAGTTTTAGCTCCTTCAGATTGGCAACCAGCTTGTTGCATTTTTCACATTTCCATTGAGAGGCTCTTGCTTCCTCGTATGTATGATATGTTCCATCCTTACTCTCATATTTCCTTGTTTTAAAATTATATATAAATGGATTATAACTCACCTTGTATTTCAGCTTTGTAGCGTCCTTCATGTAGATGTATTTGGAAGCAACATATTAAAAACCGCTACGTCAGTTCATTAAATAATATTATTTCATAAAATAGAGTATTGCTTTTTCTTATGATTCAATAATTGACTCTACTTCCTGAACATTGCTATGTGGGTAAGATTCAGAAGTTTCATAAAAAAATAAAAAACCATACTGTCACAGAATGTCAAAATTACCAAAGAGAAGAAGCTGCTATTGTTGTCACAATGCATTATCATACACATAGAGAAATGCATGGAGAGTCTCTTGCCAATGGTAATGCAACAAGGACATACCATTAGCGTACTTATATATTGACTTAGTTTGAGCTCAGTCTGCGATTACATACTCTTAAAATAAGTTGATTATTGACGACAAGTTTGTCCGCAATAAACTAGCTATATGAGAAATGCGATTAAATAGTTATTTATATGTTATAGAAATAGCTCTGACATGGAAGCAGCTCGGATAATACAACCAAACGAATCTTTACAAATCCAACATTTGGATACACCAAAGCCAAAAGGCTCGCAAGTTCTGGTTAAAGTAAATTCATCAGGAGTTTGTCATAGTGATATTCATTTGTGGCAAGGGGGCTACGAGGGTCCAAATGGTCAATTTCTAAAGACTACCGACAGGGGAGTAAAGTATCCTCTTACTCCAGGTCACGAAATAGCTGGGACTATTGAAAGTATGGGAGACGAAGCAGAAGGATTTAGTAAAAATCAAAAGGTTATCGTGTTTCCTTGGATTGGTGAAGGATTGTGTCCTGCATGTAGGATAGGACAGGAAAATGTATGTGATAAACCCCGGTCTTTGGGAATTTACACAGATGGCGGATATGCTGAATATGTATTGATTCCTAGCTACAAGTACCTAGTCAAGTTAGATGAGGATATGGATGTAGATGCCAGCGCTACTTTATCCTGTTCTGCACTCACTGCGTATGGAGCAGTAAGAAATGCGGTTCTAAATCCCTATGATAACCTTGTTGTAGTTGGAGCTGGAGGCTTAGGCTTGATGGCGATACAGCTAGCAAAGTCAATTACTGGCGCTAAAATAATTGCAATGGATTTAGATGATAATAAGTTAGATGTAGCAAAAAAGAACGGTGCCGATAATACTATAAACTCAAAGAAGGAAGACCCAATTAAAGCGGTAATGGAACTAACTGATAAAATGGGTGCAGATGCAATAATTGATTTTGTTAATGCATCGAAAACAGTAGAAACCGATATGCAGCTTCTAAGACGAAGAGGTAAATTAGTTCTTGTAGGATTGTTTGGCGGCGAACTAAAACTTAGTCTAGTCTCGATGCCAACTAGAGCTTATAAGATAATTGGGTCATATACCGGAAGTATTAGTGAAATGGTAGAGCTTGTATCATTGGCAAAGAGAGGAGTGATTAAACCAGTAGTTTCAGGAAAATTTAAGCTTAATCAAGCTACTGAAGCACTGACAATGTTAAAGGACGGCAAGATCATTGGCAGAGGGGTAATTAATCCCTGAAAGCCAGATTGGGTGGCTGAATATTTTTATTTGATCACATGGGTAGTTTATGTCTTAATGGATAAGAATGTAGGTTCTTAATATTAAGCTCAACGTGCAGTATCCTTCTAACATGAGTATAGCCCAATAAATGAATTATGTTCATACACGGGCCGTAGGTCTGAACCGAAGTATTGCGCCTATCCTTCCGAGACTGGCTAACTGAGCACCTTCCTCTGTCTTTGCTGATATCACCTCGAGCCTTGCACCGGTCATTATCGCCAGCTCTTCCAAGTAGTCTACCATGTCTATTTCGGTGCTTTCTAGGTCAATCGTATTGCATGCTGGACATGGTTTAGACGTAATTTCTTGCCTTAGTTTTTGTAAATCATGTTTTTCAACGAATTTTTCTTGAAGATTTCCGCATCTTTTGCATTTTGCTTGGAAATCTAGATAATTAATATCGTCAGTCACGATGACCAATTCCGCTACACCATTTCTAAGCGATCGTATCACATCTGACAGACCGTAAATACCTAATCCTCTTCCTGAGTGGACTTCACTCATAAATCTTTTTATGATTCTTTTTTCTTCCATTAATCTGTATTCAGTCATTACACCCCTATCATTGACTTTATCAATAATTTCTCGTACACCCTCGTCGCCTGAGTACGAGGTATCTAGTGTGGTTATAACGTTATTTTGCAACCTGTAATCAAGGTACTCTTCTTTGAGAAAATTTTCTTTGGTTGGGCCCGGTCCTCCCACGATAATCCCTTTGACATTATACTGGTCAATGAAGACCTTTTGCGAATGTTCTGCAATTCGATGATAGTATTCATTTAGCTCATTATCTCGAAGTCTTTCGAATCTTCTAGCTGATTGACCCCCCTGCCTGTGTTTTCCGGCTACACCTGACGTAAGTGTGTCAATAACCTCCCATCTGTCGCCCGTTAGTATCCCTAAACCTGCTTCCTGTGTATCAATTGCCAAAATTCCCATTGCTTTATCGTCTTTCATCATATCTTTCAGATGATCGGTCCAAAAATGGTCATCGCATCGGTAAAGATTTATCTGCACTGGCTTAGGAGGAGTCACTGAATATAGCTCAATTTTCTCCGTCCCTATCCCTTTTCCCGATGGAATGGCTCCGCAGAAAACTACGATACCATTTTCAGGTGTCTCCTTAAAGAGCTTTAAGTGTTCAATCGTTCTGCTTAGAGCATCCTGCACGTGAGTTCTGGTAAGATCGGATTTAATATTTGAGGCTGTGCCAGCCTCATTGCGTAATTGAGATATAACATCAAACATTTGGCGACGGGGAGGAACATATACAGTAACTAGCTCTGTCCCATGACCCGTAATGCTTGATAATTCATTCAACATTTTTGTCAGCCTGTATCTTTTTACCGAGTCCCACTTGGTTTGGCTACTGTTTGTATTCATCGCTTTGGATAGCAACAAGCTTTCGTATGCACATAATATAAGGATATCAACATCTAAGACCTGAAAGGTTATCGAGTCGTTTGTCACCATTAGGCATGCAAAAATGATTTGTTATCTCTCAGCGATGATTGTAATGTACAAAAGAGAACAGTAATAGTTATCATGATGCACGTCCTAATCTGAAGTGTAGAGAAAAGTCATCAAAATGCTTCCTAGACTCGAATACATTAAACAGGCCAGAATCAGATTAGGCATAACACAAAGGAAGCTAGCCGGACTAACGGGGATAAGTACGTCAATGATAAATCAAATAGAATCGGGTAGATGCAAACCAAGCTATGAGACAGCCAGGAAAATATTTGAAATCTTAAGTTCACTTGAGGGTAAGTCTTCTATGAAGGCTGGAAATATTTGTAGCATGAATCTTATTTCTGTCCAAAAACACGAGGCACTCCACGCTGCTATGGACAAGATGAAAAGAAATTCCATAAGTCAGATTCCAGTGTTTGATGGCTCTCGTGTCGTGGGTATAATAAGTGAAGATGGACTAGCAAGAGATATGGTAGAACAAGATGAAAAAAAGATCCGCGATACGATCATTTCTCTGGTAATGGAACCTCCTCCTCCTGTTGTTGATTTTTGTACTCCGGCTAAGGCGATAATACCGCTAGTCAGATTCGCTAGATGTGTGTTAGTCAGTGAAAAAGGCAATGTGACAGGCATCATTACACTAAGTGATACGCTAAAAATGGTAGAATAAGGTTATTCCATATGCAAACTCTCAAGGCCTACACAGCAGTCAGCATGTAACAGACATGAAGGACAAATGCTTACTTCTGTATTGCTAGCTATCAGATTCTCGCAGAGAACACATTTCTTTTCGTTAGTCTTTGAATCTGTCATATATTTACAGCTACCAATTATACATTTGAAGGTATTTGAACTTTGACGACTGTCCTCACATCATCAGGTTGTCGGATTGCAAAATCTGGTTCCAAATCAAGCATGGGCTACCAGTAAAGTGGTCCGAAGATCATATCTGCCTAGTACTCTTGTCTAAGGCGGGCTGTCTAGCGTTCTTTGGGGTTCTTAGGAAGTTTTATGGAATAACTTAGTGACAATTATCACCTATGATAATCATTAACGCTAATTATTTTTTTGGTATATTTATTCTAACCATTATTAATATCTGTTCTAATTTTTTGTTATAAACCAGAATTTATATATGAACAATACACTATATCTAACATTAAGTTGCACCTCATCTTTATATATTACAAATAATCCTATTTACTTAAGAATAACCATGGCACAAATGCCAGCACTCATACCAAAGGAAGTAGAAATTCAAAGACTAAAGAAGATCTACATCATGGTCATAATGCTAGGTTCAATTGCTGCA
>JBKPMK010000373.1:0-4669 GCA_046732115.1 Thermoproteota archaeon | reverse complement strand
AATATCTCAAGAAAGGATTTTATGTAAATAAATAATAAGATTTTGCAGAGCTCCGGTGGTGTAGAAGCTGTTGATAATACTAATTATGATAATAATATCAACAATAGCTACAACAGCTGCATAGTCCGGTCAAGCATTGTGGCCTTTCGAGTCGCAGATCCCGGGTTCAAATCCCGGCCGGAGCAAGATTTTATTTTTACTTCACCTACTCATTCAAGCATTTTTGGCACGAATATTAACTACCACTTGGTTGGTTGGTAGAGCATTAACATTAATATGCGCTAGTACTTTCAACACTATCATCATAAACAAGAATAGATCTGTAAATACAAGAAATCAGGAAACTAATCCTTTGATGGAACAATTTAGCGAATATCTATCAAAAATTGATAATGCTCTTGAGCGCGAGCTGGATCTTTATTCTTGGTCGGAATTTTACGCTCCGTTACGATATGCATGTGATGGAGGCAAGCGTATAAGACCACTTATTTTGATACTTGCATATGAGAGTGTAAAATCAGGAAAAACCATAGTGGAAGCTAATAACAATAATATTAATATTAATTCTTTCTCTTCAACAAACGTAGGAGAAGAAATCTTTGTTGCAGCATCTGCTATAGAACTTTTGCATACAGAATCTGTCATTCATGATGATATCATAGACGAAGAAAACCTAAGACGGGGTAAACCTTCTTTTCACGTAAAATATGGATATAACAATAGCATTCTTACAGCCGATTTTGTTTTGGGTATAATTCTTAATCTCAGTTGTAAGTTAAACAACCCGCGTGTATCTTCCGAACTTTCTAATGCTGCAATAAAAATGAGCGAAGGAGAAATAATGGAAATTAAGCTTGCCAAGGAATGTAATCTTGATGAGTACGAGTATATCAAAGTTATAGAACATAAAACAGCGTCGCTATTTGAGACATCTGCAAAAGTAGGTGCAATACTAGGAAAAGGAGGAGAAGATCAAATTCGTGCATTAGCAGCATTTGGTAATTTACTCGGAATAGCATATCAGGTTCATGACGACTTGGTTGATTGGAACAATGAAGACAGGCTCTTTAATTTACTAGTAAAGAAAAACGATCGTTCAAAAGAATTTGTTGAAAGGATGGAGAATCTTTATCTAACATACTCTCTGAATGCCAAGAATGAGTTACACAAAATAGGCGACAGTGCTCCAAAGAAACATTTGCAGCACTTGACTGATCTGGCTTCGTTTGGCAGATTCTAATAACATGTGAAAATATTGCTCTCTATATCAAAACAAATCGAGTGGTAATAAAAAATATTATCATTGACTAACTTTGTCTTGGTGGCAATGATCCTGTTGCCGCTGTTGTAGCAGCTTGAACTAAGACATTGGTATTATTATTGTTGCCAAAATGTCTTGACGAGGGACCGATAGTAGTACTAGTAGATGCCTGAACTATGAGCCCGTTATTGTTGTTATTATTGTTGCCAAAATGAGGCACAGCTTTTGATGCAAACTCCAGTATTGGTGCATGCCAGACTCCAAAGCCTACAATAAATACCATTGCAAAACTTAGCACTGCTACCATTGCTCGCGGTTCTTTGATTTTGCTCATATCTGGTGCTTCTTCCATGTACATCTTTCTAATAATCCATGCATAATATCCTAGAGAGAGAGCGCTATTAAGTACTCCAGTAATAGCGAGATATGGTCCCCAGCTTACCAGCGGACCGCTGTTAATTGCAGCTCCAAATAAGACCAGCTTACTCCAAAAACCATTTAGAGGAGGAACTCCTGCAAGAGCTAAAAGTGAAATTGTAAATGCTATAGCGGTAATGGGCATACGTCGACCAAGGCCTCTGTATCTCTCAATACTGTAACTAGCAAGTGCTGTTGCGACAGCTGCTGCTGCTATGAATCCAGCAGATTTCATCACTGCATGATTTAGTATGTGAAAAAGCGAACCAGTTAAGGCTTGGTTGGAGTATGGTGCGATTGCTATACCTATCATAATATAACCAGCTTGTGCAATGCTCGAATATGCAAGCATTCTTGGAACGCTTTTTTGTATTAGTGCACCAAGGTTACCGAGTGTCATAGTAAATACAGCTATTATAGCAAGCGTTACTGTCCAATCAAGATTCAAGGCAAACATTCCAAGCACAATTACTCTCAGTGCTGCAGCAAATCCAGCTTTCTTGGTACCGGCAGCAAGCAGAGCACCAATTGTAGTAGGCGCACCTTCATATGCATCCGGCAGCCACATATGAAATGGTACAAGTCCCATTTTAAATCCAAAACCAGCTATGAATAATGCTATTGCAAGCAGACCTATCGGTACCAGTCCTTTCTGAAGATTTGCCATCGCATGTATAGAATCACCTATGTTGGTTGTTCCAGTAAGTCCGTAAACGAGGCCGATTGCGAAAACCAGAATAGCAGAAGACAATGCACCGAACATAAAGTATTTAATGGCTGCTTCATTTGAAATTGGATCGCGTTTTGAAAATGCTGCCAAAGCATATGTAGGAATAGACATTAGCTCCCATGCCACAAGCAGCATTACAAGGTCAGTCGAATATGCAATAAGCACCATGCCTATGCTGGATAGCAGAATAAGAGAGTAATAGGCAGCGGGATTTACTCTGCCCTTCATGTAATTCCATGAAGAAACAGTTACCATAATTGACACTATTAGTAGAGATACAGCAAAGAAGGAACCAAATAGATCGTCTGATAAAACGCCTTTGCTAAACAAAACTGCAGGCATAACCTCTCCGGTAAGTATACGGAAGATAACTATACCTATTGTAAGGATTAATGCGCCAGACGCAATTCCACTATACAGCCGGTTGTTTGATCCCCTTTCCTTTTTGAAGGCATCTATCACAGGAATAGCAAGTCCTACAACCCCGAGTATCACAGTAACTATAAGGGGAGTCGAAATCATATTATCCACCATTTTTTCTTTACACCATCTCTCCTATTTTTCCTCTTTTATCTTATTTCTGATACAATAACATGAGCATAAGAATTATCATGATGCCTACTCCAAAGACAAATAAATAAGTTTGAGTTATACCTGTTTGTCCGGATCTAACAACTCTAGAAAAGTATGCCATAGAATATTGAAATGCAGGACTGATGCCATCAATTATTACACTCTCAAAATATCTCCAGATTATACGATATATGGCCATAGGTCCAATTACTGCTCCCCAATAAAGTATGCTATTAAGATACCATCTGTTGTAAAGGAACTTCCAAATTGCCCTTGATACAATGTTCTTTGAAATAATTGTAGGACTTGGTTTTCTTACAATATAGAATACAAATCCAAGGACAGAGCCTATAGCAAATGCCCCAAATGATGCAGCTGCAGCGATTGGATTTAGACCCAAAAATGTTTTGTTATTATTAGCACCTTCATTACTATTGGCAGCGGCACCTCCTTGAGCTTCAGGAGGTACTGATGCTCCCCCTTCTGTTCCGATTCCAAATGAATGTGCAAGATAGCCACCAAGCAGGTGTGTAATCTGACCCTCGAAAATAAAGCCTACAAGCCCTATTCCTATTGTTGCTACTGCCAATATTGCGAATGGAATCCACATATTCTTACCTACTTCATGCAGATGGTGTCCTGTGCGTTCCATTTCTTCTAAATATTCGCTTTTCTTGCCGAAGAAAACCATACCAATCATCCTAAATGAGTAAAAAGCAGTCATTACTGCAACGATTGTGGCGATGATAAATAATGGCCACGCTTGAGAATAACCAGATTCCAACACAGCAGCAAAAATTGCATCTTTACTCCAAAAACCCATAGTAACCAAAGGAGCTCCAGCAAGCGAAAGGCTTGCAAGCAGCATAAAGATATATGTCTTCTTCATATATTTACGAAGACCGCCCATATCAGTCATAAATCTAGATCCTACGGTATGAAGTATTGCCCCGGCGCCCATAAAAAGTGATGCTTTAAATATTGCATGGCTCATGAGATGGTAAAATCCTGCTGTATAACCCTCGACAAAATGCACTGACAATCCTGCTATTCCAAGGCCCATCATCATATAACCGATCTGGGAACCTGTTGAGTACGCCAGTACTTTTTTGATCTCAGGATTAACAAGCGCTTGTGATGCAAGCAAAAATGCGGTGATAGCCCCTACCCATGCGACTACTTCAAAGAATTGGGATACTCCAAACGCAGCCAGCGCAAAGAACAGTGGACCAATACGTGCAACTAGAAATACACCAGCCTTGACCATCGTTGCAGCGTGGATAAGAGCTGAAACAGGAGTTGGACCTGTCATAGCCTCTAATAGCCATTCATTTAAGGGGAATTGAGCAGACTTGCCAACCGCACCACCAAATAATAATACTGCAGCTGGAACAAGCAAGTTCTGATGGGCCATCTGTGCAGCCCATGCTTGGTTTTGAAGTAACTCTTTGAACCCAAATGTTCCAGAATAAACAAAGATCATAAACATGCCTGCCAGCATCATGGTATCTCCGGCTCTAGTCATCAGGAAAGCCTTCATCCCAGCATGAGTTGGTGAAGCCCACATGGCAACTCCTCCAGCCCTATCACCTATACTTCCAACAAAGTCTTTTTTCTTGTCATAATACCAAAAGCCGATTAGTGCATAAGATGCTAATCCTACACCTTCCCATCCAAAAAAGACCATA
>JBKPMK010000372.1:0-5340 GCA_046732115.1 Thermoproteota archaeon | reverse complement strand
GACATTTCGACTCTAGCACTGCAATTCCTGCTTGCAATACTTAGTTTGACTGCGTCAGTATGAGCCAGTCATCATAATCTTTCTCCTTACCGGCCTTTATGTTCCTGCATATCACAGAGGTAACTTCCTTTTGATGATTGTTCGACAATTTTTAGGTGTATTGGATGCTATCTATTGTTTAGTATGTGTCATTCGACTCTTGGGAAGGTGTAATAGCGTATAAAGTGTAATCATATTTTTTAACATCCCATCTAAGGCTCAGAAACCATATTGTGTACTTATGTAATTGGATTGCTATAACTTGATATTTTGTAATTGACTTGTCTAACTTTTATTATTTTATCATTATCATATGATGTAATGTATTCTCATCTTAGTTTTGATTTGGCCCAGTCTTTAAAAGAAAGCCATTTGACTTCAGGATACTCTTGATGAAGACTTGTAATATCTATACCTGTTCCTGATTTTTCATACCAATCATACATACGAGCCATATCTTCATTTGCTTGATAGACTTGCTCTAATGGGATAGATACATATTTAATCTTGTATCCTAACACATTGGATAAGATATCAGTAGCTTGCTCCCCAGTAACTTCATCAGATGCAATATCTATTCTCTTTCCTAAAAATGGTTTATGACGTTCAAGCACCAGAGCTGAGAATTCTGCGATATTTTGAAGAGCGCTTTGTTGTAAAATACTGGATGGAGATAAAGGTAAAGCGAGTTGACCCTGCTCTAATCCTGGGCCAAGCAAGTTTTCCATAAAAAAGGTAGGACCAATAATAGTATAAGGGATTCCAAGATTTTTAATATGCTGCTCGACTTTGTATTTGCTTTCAAAATGAGGAATACCTGTATTTTTATCAGCATTTGTAACAGAGCTATAGACTAGGTGCTCAATATTGTTCTCTTTGGCTATATCGGCCATCAGTTTCCCTCTGCGAATTTCACCTTCAGTTCCATCTTCAAATGGCGTTCCCATTAGAAATACTGATTGTACGTCTTTTACTACACGTTTTAGTGAATCAGAATCATCAAGGTCTCCTTTTCACTATGTTAGCTCCTCTACTCCTTAGGTCTTGAGCTGCAGATGATTGAGCATTCCGAGTAAGAGCATATACTTTATGTTTTTTTTGAAGCAATAATCTGGCTAATGAACCACCCTGCTGACCTGTTGCACCTGTTACTAAAATCTTCCTGTAGTCGGCAACCATTCTGAAAGCATGTGATGATTCTTCAAAGTATTATTTAACTATGGCAATAAGTTGGGAGTGACCAACTATACAATTGAAAACCTAGTTAGTTTGAGATAACTACGAGACATAAATAGTAAAATTGGTATATTTTGTATATATGTCAAAATCATTACTTATGTACAATCAGACAGAAAGGTTTACGATCAAAAATATGATTTGGAGGAGAATAAAATAGTATTGGAACAATCACAAGACATCACTAAAATTAACAGAAAAGAGAAAAATCATAATCAAAGGGATGTTTTAGGAATACACCATGTTACAGCAATAACTAGTGATCCTCAAAGAAACATCGACTTCTATACCAGTAACTTGGGACTTCGGTTTGTAAAACTTACAGTAAATCAAGACGACCCTACTTCATATCATCTTTATTATGGTGACGAGTTAGGACGTCCAGGTACAATTCTTACTTTCTTTCATTGGCCAAACATACCTAAAGGACATAGAGGAACAGGTGAGGTATCTGCGGTATCTTTTCTCATACCTGAAAATTCTATAAACTACTGGATTGATAGATTTAAAGATAAAAAAATAGAGGCTCGAGGACCGTATAAACGATTTGAAAACGAGCAAGTAATAACATTTCATGATCCAGATGGGCTAGAATTGGAACTTGTTGCTCATAACTCTGCTAATGGAAATAAAACTGCCAATATATGGAAAGAAGGTCCAATACCCATTGAACATGCAATAAGAGGTTTTTATTCTGTGACTTTGTCAGAAGAAGGGTATGAACGTACTGCCTCTGTTTTGACAGATGAGCTTGGTTTTATCCCTACTCGACGAGATGGAAATCGCTTCCGATATGAAATTGCCACTACCTCATTGTCTCCTTCTTCTAATGAGCAAAAAGAAGAACAAGAAGAAAATGCAGGAGGTGCCAATATTGTTGATGTTGTTTGTCTTCCTTATACATTGCAGGCCGCTATAGGAATTGGGTCAGTGCATCATATTGCATGGCGTACGCCTACTGATGAACAACAAACGGTGTTGCGCAAAAATATAGTCAAAGCTGGACTAAACGCAACTCCTATAATTGACAGACTCTACTTTCATTCTGTGTACTTTCACGAACCTGGCGGAGTACTTTTTGAAATTGCTACCAATCCACCTGGATTTACAGTTGATGAAAAGGTAGAAGAACTTGGAACACATTTGACATTACCCAAATGGCTCGAACCTATGCGTAAGGATCTTGAGAGAGTTCTACCGCCAGTGCTTTTACCTATAAAAAAACAAGTGTTAAACAAAGAACAGCAGCAATATCAGCAAAAGGGGAATAAGAGAAATGGTCAGGACTAAAATCGATCTTGGTTTCATCCACCGTTTTACCCCCAAAAAATGTACCCGACTCCGAGAGAGCAAAACAGGGAGCAACAGAAGGAAAAACATTTACAACTTTTCTCCTCCTTCACCGTACTGGAGGAAACGAAGAAGATCTAATTCCATTGGCGTATGAACTAGATATGAGAGCAGCAATACTAAGTCCTCGAGGAAAAGTATTGGAAAATGGCATTGCACCTAGATTCTTTCGCAGACTAGCAGAAGGAGTCTTTGATTTAGAGGATTTGAAATTCCGGACAAATGAGCTAGCAGACTTTGTAATTGATGCATCAAAAACTTATGACATTGATTTGCAAAATGTAATAGCTGTAGGGTATTCTAATGGTGCAAACATAGCAGCCAGTATGCTATTGCTTCGTCCAGAAATACCCTCTTCTGCTATTCTTTTTCGTGCTATGGTTCCACTTGTACCACAAACATTGCCAGATCTGACTAGGAATCATATCTTCATGTCTTCTGGACTATACGATCCAATAGTTTCAAAACAAGAGGCAGAGAAGCTTTTTGGCTTATTTAAAGGTGCAGGCGCCAACGTTTCAGTTAGTTGGCAAGAGAGCGGCCATGAGTTAACAATGGAGGATATTCAAAAACAAAAGAATGGCTGCTCCATTCTACTTCTCGTACACGTTCTTCTTTTGCTTCATGATGTCGAGTGCTCAGAATATGATAAAATATGTTAAGCATAACAGAGTCAGAATAAAAACAGGCATAAAAAGAGAGGAAATCACTGAGATACTTTTGGAGTTCTTTGAAGAAATTAAAAATAAATCCACAGGCATGAAAGGATTTATGGTAATGGATGACTTGCAAGATATACAAGAATCAGTCGTACTTACTTTCTGGGAAAAAAAAGAAGATATGGATTCTTTTTATCAACCAGAAAACAAGCTCTTAACTGATCTAGTTGAAAAGCTAAATCCTTCATTTGAGCAATTGCCAGTGAGAAAGGATTATCATGTAGCTATATTCAAAGTATGTCTATAGTAAATAGAACATGCTCCGAATTAAACACAGGTACCAATAGACCATTATATGATTTTGATTCACGTAAGGCCTTCTTTACCACATCCATGTTTGTGTCAATAACAAATGAATCATATTTTTCTAGTAATTTGGTCTTTAGTTCATGGATTTCCTTCTCTTCCTCAAGTAGTGACATCTTTTGTTAACAACTCTATTTTAGATTAAATACTTTTTATAGATATCTGCATGTCATCGATTGTCTCTCGAGATGGACAAAATCATTTCCAAGATACTGGACCACTATGAGGGAAAATCAAAGAAATGACCACTGATTAGCAAGACGAGTATATCAAAGAGCTTGACCAAAAAGAGGAGTTTGAGCGTGATTTGTCGCAGTTCTTTTTTCAGAACAAAGAAATGCAGGTGGATATATATAGATACACTTGATTGATGCATTGATACGACGTTATTCAATCTAAGCCTTGATTGAAAATGCATATATCTAACTTTCACGAAGGAAGCTGACCACGTTTCTTCGAGTTTGCTCATCTGTAAGTGGCGGCATATACTAATATTGTTATATAACATTATTAAGTCCTTCGTCAGATGAGCCGTTATATCATCGTCGAGTCGTCGTCATCTGGAATTGGAATGAAATGGAATTGTATAAGCGTGATATAGGGTATTGCATACTGACACTGACAATGCTTTTTTAATTATATATAATAGCCAACGCTAGTCATTTATTCGGGGTGTAACCACAGCAAGTTCTTCCTGTTGGAATTTTAATCCCTAATCTCTAATATAACTGGCATGTTGCTAAAAATTGAAGTATAACTAGTGGCATTATACTCAAATCATGACTTGGTTTGATGTGTATAATGAATTTATCAAAACTTTGACAAGGTAAACCAACTGCAGAAAGACTATATTATAAATCTAGAAAGGATAAACTACTTGTATAATGAATCTATCAAGAGCATTGAGAGAGTAAACAATCTTTACAACGAGTACATCAAAAATTATGAGAAAATGAACAAAGCATATGAACAACAATTTGACTATATGCAGAGAATGAATCAGAAATGGCTTGATCTATTTTCAAAATCATGGGATCAGCAACAAACTGAAAAGCGTTGATGACTGAAATAAAAAATAATCAGTGTTTAATCTATGTGATTATTATTATCATTTTTGTCCTGAGTATCTAGCATCTATGTACACCTTACAGATCACAACACAAACTAACTATACTATATGATATTTAAGAACGATACAACGGGTTTAGATCTTACATAGTAACGAAAACAAAGATTGCAACAATTAATTTGCATTACTGTCCATGTATTATTAGTATTATGAGCAAAAAGACAAAAAGAATTCAAAATAAAAACGATTATGAAAAAAGTAGTTTTAAAGATGTAATAGAAGATATGGAAGATACTAAAAATGAAGCATTAGAATCATTACCCAAAATAAAAAAAAGAACAAGTTCCAACTGGAGAGGAAACCTCAAAAAGAGATATTATATGGCGATGATGACAATTCGTAATAAGTAAGAAAGGTATCTGTTGTTGATTATAAAAAAGGCAGATAAAATGAAGGATGACAACACTTCATTCTTTGATAGGTTTGAACTATTACATAAGTCAGTATACTCTGTTGATGAGAAAAAATTAGGATTTGTCAAAAAGGTTGTTCCGCAGGATATAATTATACAAAGTGAATTTACTTGGTTGAGAAAATATGTGGTTTCCAAGTCCTCTATAG
>JBKPMK010000371.1:0-2528 GCA_046732115.1 Thermoproteota archaeon | reverse complement strand
AGCTGATTTTAACAAGGTGTTGCTTGATCTTGAGATATATAGCCTAATTAGAGTAACATGGATTACAAAAGATAAACGTAGAATTGAAGTTGCACGAGAAATGACATCCAAACCTTATTACGGTGATAGTGTGGATTAATTCTACATCGATAGAGTTGACTAATCTCGTAGAATTATAATATGTATACAATACCAACATCGACAAACGAAGCTTCGAAAATAAGTTATCCTCCTCAGCAACAAAAACAAGAACGACAAGAAACAATGTCTTCACAATCTATATCCAAGCAGTTTCAGATGGTATTTCAATTACTTCATGATATTTTCTTTCTGTGCCAGTTGTTGTTACTTCTAATGAATTATCATATGCATTTACCTTGATATTTTCTTTTTTAACGCCGGGATCAACAGCCACTTTTACCTCATTATATGTAGTCGTTACATCTGATAACGGTTCTCTCTCAGATGAGATAAGTGGTCGTGTAAAACTACCGAATGGAGATCTATTATAATACAAGATCTGAATATATGTAGAGTGCTTTTTGAACTACCTATGATCTCTACATGCGGCTACCCTATTCTACTATCTTTTTGAACTATCAACTGCATCCATTATTACCTGGGTAGCATGAGCACCAAAGTTGGCCTTACAATAATTCTCATTTCTTAGCTTTGAATCAAGTTTATTTGTTTTTATTAGCTCCGATACTCTATTTACAGCAGCAAGATAATTCATTCCTGAAGCCCAACTAAGTATAACCGTACATATTTCACAAACACAACCTTTTGCGTTGGTGGCATATATTTTACCACAGAAAACACATTTGTTATAAACCATAGAGCTGCCAGCTCTTGGAGCATTTATGCCAAAGTGAACCATGTTAAAGCAGTTCATACACAAATGCTGGTTACATTCTGAACATGTATGATATTCTTCATTTTTAGTACATTTGTCACATAATGTCATTATTGACCAAAGCACCTTCAAAATAAGAATGCGTGTCAGCAAGATTTGATTTATCCATCCCAATCATAATGATATATACAGCATCTTCTATATCAATAGCTTGTATAAGATTTACACACCCCTAGACTAGCTTTGATTTCTTCTTGCTCTGTTAGTTTGGCAAAAGCATAACCAGGTATATGCTTATTTCTTGAGTTAAATGTAATAGCAAACCGTTAAAGCAAATATCGCAACATATGCAATTAAGGTCATAAATACTAAAATGGCAAAAAAAAGAACATCTAAAGCAAGGACAAGAAACGATATCTCCAGATCCAGATCCACATCCACAAAACGAAAAGAAAAAAGAGTTACAGCTAATCAAAAACTTGTTTTGCACTTAAATGAGGCTTTAGCCATAGAAAATGCAGCAGTACAAAGACTCCAGTCCCGAGTAAAACAGGCTAGAATAGAAAGTGTAAAAAAACGACTTCAAATGCATTTAGAAGAGACAAAAGGACAACAGGATAGATTAAGGCAACTGATTTTAGATCTAAGCAATGGTCAAAAAAATGCTGCTACAAGGGACAAAGCACAATTGCCAATTCCTACTCCTCCTAAATCATTAACAAATATAGTCCAGAGAGTAGCTACGGATGCAGAGTCGGAGCTCAAAGCAGCTAAAGAGGATGCGATAGTAGAGAATGCTGAGATTATACTCTATGATATGCTTACACATTTAGCAGAGAAAATGAATGCAGCCAATGCAATATCTGTACTGTCACAAAGCTTATCAGAAGAAAGAGCTATGGCTGATTGGATTAAAACAAATATGCCTGATATGGTTGCACAACTTTGGCCTGAAATTGAAGATTCTATTGTTACTGTAGAAGGAGAATAATAATAGATGAAGGAGACTTAGAAGCTATTCCGCTTCGCAATTACAGATAATTTTGTTTTTTTTAGTCACCAAAGAAGAGAGTAAGGCTCTTAAATTAAATACAATAACTCAAATGAACCTGATTCCTCTGTTTTCACTACCTTTATTCTTATAATATAATCTGATATTCGATCCTTGCTTCTCTATGTGCTCAGAAAGCTCATAATCTGATAGACATTCAAAGCTATTAGCCATGAGTGCTATCTCAAATATCACCAACATCATCCTGTACTTTTTCTGTAAAAGTCAAGGCAAGCAACGATAGTATTATCATAGTGGAATATATCAGATACAGGATTAGGATTGATCTATCAATTATAAAATATTATTTGAGAAATTTGTAATCGGTTCAGAGTACTAACACGGATAGAATTGTATTTGTCAAGAAGGATAGTTAAAGCTCAAGGTGGTGTGATATGAGTTGGGAGTATTTCTGGTGTCAATGCACTTTACATTTAACTTACCACTAAATGAGCAACAGTAATTGCACGCATCTTAAACCTTATTGCGAATTCCATATATGGTTCTATGATATATAGAAAGATGTAATAATACTAAAAATAAAATCTATCCTTATCCATATGAATGAAAAAAGGCATTGTAAAAACTGTGGTGACCAGATTGGTGATGACAGCAATTCTA
>JBKPMK010000370.1:0-2816 GCA_046732115.1 Thermoproteota archaeon | reverse complement strand
TTTATCTGCACCATACAAGTATTTCTTAATTGATTTGTCTACCATATTATGACTTAGTCTACCTATCAGAACTGGATCAGATACCAGAAGAACTTTTTTAGTTTTAACTGAGACCGGACTATCATAATAGTCAATACTATCATAATGCAGATTAAATACGTAGAAAGGTATCCAAGAATAGAATGGATTGGAGATAAGAGTAAATTTACTATTATTGTTATTGTTATCTGATTTTTTATTCTCATTATCTTGCAGGTATTTAACTATAAACGCAGATGCTTCAAAGTATGGGATATTTGTATCTGTCTTTTCAGATATTAGCTTTGTTGTGCTTACGACCCCAAAAATTGCTATTGCCAAGATTACAATAATCTGAAGTATTTGCTGAATATTCTTCTCATTTTCATTTTTCTTCTTGATAGTAATATTCGATAAATCGACTATCATTTTAGCAGCAGCAATACACAACGCCGGGAATGCAGGAATAAAATGCCAGTAGGATACAAAGCCTATAATATAAAGAAAAACCATAAAAGGAATTACCCATAATAAGATCAAGAGGTCTCTTTTAATTACCCCTGAAAATATAAAACCTGCGAAACCAATACTTATGAAAACTGGATCTATATTCAAAAAATCATATTTTACAGAAGAAAAAAATGATTGCACAGTTCTATGAGTCTGAAAAAATATTCCTTTAGACCATAGACTAAAGGTGCCAGAATACAACGAATACACTGGCCAAATTAAAGGTATTGAGAGTACTGGACCTAACCAAGATACAATTGCCTTGAACTTTATTTTATTCATGTGACTAAAAGTAGTGAAGACAAGATAGCCCACCACAGGTATGAACGTAAAAGCAGGCATTTTTGTAAATATAGTCAACCCTAGAAAAATACCTGACAGCATACTTAAAATTAAAATATTTCTCTTATTTTTATCAACTTTATCCGCACTACTGCCTTCTTTTGCCGATGCTTTTTTTGTATATGTTGCAAACAGTATTGAAGATAAAAGGAAAGGAAGTTGTATGGACTCTAGCCATACTGTTCTAGTCATCAATGTTAGTGGCATAACTGCGAAAATAAGAGATGCTATAAATGCGATTTTTATATTATATTTAGTTTTGTTATTATTCTTATTGTAATAACATTCTGCTATTTTATATATAAGGAAAGTATCAATTATTGAAAGTATGCCCATTATCAATTTTGGTACAAGATACAGCATCTCAATAGAATGTATATCACCTGCAACAGGATTTAATGAATGAGGATAACCTATAATCCTAAATATTCCTCCAAGAAATATCTGCAAAAAATAAGGATGGTCATATAACTGTGATTCTTGTGGTCCTAGATTAATCAGAATATTCATAGTTCGACGTAGGTAAATGTTTTCATCATAGGATGGACCAACAGGAAATCCAAGTGGATTCCAAAAATGGGTATATGCGCATAATATTAATGGTATGACTAGGAAGAATAGATTTGAGTTTATCATATTCTTTAAGGCTGAAGTCATAGTATGTACGCACATTATAGTTTTAATGTCTCATAACAAGTCTCATATAAGGAAGATCTTTTAATACAGATGGCAACATAAAGGTACAATATATTTTTATACACATCTTTACAATTCCTGATTCTTGATTTTGGTTATTCTAATACGCATATTTAGAGGTTAATAATATCTCAGAGATATTATCTTAGATATATGAATCAGTCATCATATTTACAGTCATATAGAATTTGTATGTAAAGTTATATTAAAGATTCCTAATTTTTCTCAAAAGTAGTATTACAAAGATCCAATTCGTATATTCTCAATAGCAATTCCTGTAGATATGTCAAATATACACATTATTCCAGACCATTTTTGATAACTTGGATAAAGCCTCCATAAGTGGTTCTGATATACTGTATATAATTAGAGATTAGTTTCACATATGTTGCACCTAATCCTTTGCTCAAACATTGATCCTTATTGCTTAATAATATTCAGCCATACAAAGTATTACTAACTCTCTCAACTAGATACCAAAACAGCTGCAATGACTATTAGAATATGACTAGTAACTAAGTCATAAAAGACAAGGATTAGAACGTATGCAAATCAAAGTAGAAGAGCTAGAAGACTTAAATCAATCACTGAGAAATCGTGGCAAAATGAAAGATGATGCCATAGTACAGCTATCAGACCAAGTCATGGCTTTAACAGCTAGAATGCAGGAATTAGAAACAAGGCAGCAACCATACCAGTAAAATATTCAAAAAGAACTCATTTCACTGCATAGTGAAGTGGTTTTCTACATTGTGCAATTTCAATAGCTTGAGATTTACAAACGGAATTAGACACTTTTCGCATTTCCATCTATTATGTGTAGCAAGGTAGCTAGAAGATTGTTGATTGTAGAAATTCTAAACACAAATTCATAAAAGGATTTTCAAGCATATTTAGATGTCTGTATGCATGAATTCAGTTCGTTACGAAGCGATGTATGATATAGAAGGAAATACTGAGAAATCTGTTAAATTTTTTAAATATTTTAGTAGTGTTTGTATTTTGCTATCTGTTCTATGTAGGCACCGATAAAAAGAAGATGCACAATATCCACAAGCAGCGTTCCGGTTCTGTTTCCATCATCCCGCTGCTTCTTCTAAAAGACTTACTTTCTAATCTAGCTCTGCACTAAGTCTTTTAACTAAATAACTTATCGTAACTGGTTTTTTTATAAAACATCCTATGCTTCTTGCTTTTCGATATACTTCTCTTAGAGCTTGAATATTTACTTCTGCCGCAGAGATAAAACA
>JBKPMK010000369.1:0-2862 GCA_046732115.1 Thermoproteota archaeon | reverse complement strand
ACTTAGCTATTGCAGTAGAAAGAGGATTAGTAGAATATTCAGAGGTAAGAGATCTGTATCGAATTACAAATGCTGGCTTAGTATTCTTAGAAAAGTATACTCATCTTCTTAGCCTTTTGCCTAAAATTCCAGAGCAATCTGATGCGCCTTTTCACGACAGAAAACAAGTGAAAACAAAGGATATTGGCTCAGTTTTAAGTACGTCTATTAGAAAATGAGATCATGAGATCGTGTACTTAGTTTTGCTTTTTCTGCTTGCCATGTGTTCATTTCGAATATTCGATGCATGTATTACCTCAAACTTGTATACATCACTATATTTTCCGTAGAATCTTACTCCTATTCTAGAGTAGTTTCAGTCCGCCTGTAACCTTATCTATCAATTCGGCCGGGGCTGGACCTATTCCTATACAAGTAGTCGTGCCGGGCGTAAGTTGAGTCAAACCGCTATCATGAACTTCGACTACTATCAGATCCAGACTCTCGGCGTGTTGTCTTACCTTCAAGAGTTCTTCAAAACTGTTTATTTTTACTACAACTTTTGCCTGACCTGTGCGATACCAAGGATTAAACCAGTTGATATTTTCACGCTTTGTCTTTTCAACTCCCAAGACAGCTGCATGAGCTACCTGTGCAGCAATTTTGCCCGCTGTCATCGCAAGATCCTTCCTAACAGCAATTACTTGTTTGTACACCTTTATTATTATACTTAATATGATTTAATTAACAGGGCAAGATATAGATTTCCTATATCTTATCATGTCAGGTAGTTATGACGTAGTAATAGCTGGTGGAAGTGTCTCTGGTCTGCTTGCGGCTAGAGAAGTGGCGGCTAAAGGACTTTCTGTTGTTGTGCTGGAAGACGATACCGAAATTGGAACGCCAGAGCATTGTGGGGGACTTGTAAGTATTGCTGGCTTACAAAATCTAGGAATAGTACCTTCAGATGACTCTATTCAAAATAACATTAAATATGCAAAGATTTCTTCACCTTCGAAATCATTTGAACTGAATGCAGAAAAACAAAAAGTAATTGTCCTGGATAGAAGAGTATTTGATAAGCAAATCGCGTTTCAGGCCCAAAAAATGGGAGCAGAAATTAGGGTCAGATGTTCTGTGCTCTCCATATCTAAAAAAAAAGAAGACGTTGAACAGGACATTGGCGATGACAAAGGCTGCTATGTTATAAAGACCTCTAACGGGCTCTTAGCTTGTAAATATTTTGTTGATGCTAGAGGAGTCGGATCACTGATCCGGCACAATAGACAAGGGATATTCCAATCTGCTCAATATGAAGTGTACGCTCCATGGATCATTCGTGATACTATAGAGGTAAAGTTTGACAGAGATAAATACCCAGGCTTCTTTGCATGGATTATTCCGATAGGTTCCCAAAGAGGAAAGGTTGGTGTAGCTGGCAGATCAATTAACGCGGCAAATGCCTTAAAATCGTATATGGACAGCAAAGGTGGAGCATATTCAGTGGTTCGTAAAGTTTACGCTCCCATTTGGATAATGGGACCAATGGAACACTTTGTATCAGGACGTAATATTATAATTGGCGATGCTGCAGGACAGACAAAACCAACTACTGCTGGAGGCATTTATTCTTGTGGGATGGGGGGGATATTGGCCGGACGAGCCATAGCAATTGCGAAGCAAAAAAACGACGACAATTTATTGCATGACTATGAGAAAAAATGGTTTTCTATCTTCAAGAGCGAATTTGAAAAGATGCTTATAATCAGGAAGATATTAGAGAGATTGGATAATAAAGCAATAGATGAATTGTTCTCAACACTTTCAGAGGGAGAAATGGAACTTGTATCTAAAATGAGCGATTTTGACTTCCATTCAACAGCAATATCGAGGATACTATACTCACGAAGTGGTTCGAGAATAATAAAAACCGTCCTTGGTAATGAGGTCAGACGTCTATTTAACAGCTAAGGAAGATATAAATTCGGATATTGATCTTTAAATCAACTGTAATGTCTAAAGCCTTGCAATTACCTACCTGTACTTCATGTAACAGACCGATAATGCCCAATGATGAGTGTGTAAAATATTATTGTCCAAGTTGCGGTTATGTTTTGATTTGGCGGTGTCAAAGCTGTAGAGAATTCGCTAGAAGTTACAAGTGTATAGGATGTGGATTTGAGGGACCATAAAGATGGCCTCGCGGCTAGTTGCAAGAATTAGAATACTTCCTGCCGAAGCGGATTCCGATTTGGATGGTTTAATACTTGGACTTAGAACAAAAATTCCTGAAGGCATTGAACTTAAGGCTCATGCTAAAGAGCCAATTGCTTTTGGGCTACATGCTATTCTAGGTGACTTTCTAATAGATGATGATGAAGGCCAAATGGATAAGCTGGAAGATTCAATAAAAAAAATAGAAGGCGTCGGTGAAATAGAAGTGATCAACGTAAGCAGGCAGTCTGTAAAATTAAAATAAAAAACAATATCGTGAAATGACAAAAATTTCTGCAATGTGGTCATGCTGGAGGAGGTTTATATAGGACTTTGGTAAAGTCTCGTAGAAATAAATCAGAATCATCATCAAAAATACTATTAAGAGTAATAGAGGCAAGACATAGGGATGTAGGGAAACGTAGAGCACGAATTGATTCCAATACAATGCAAAGGCTTGGAATTGAAGCCGGAGAAATCATAGAATTAATAGGAAAACGAAGTACTGCAGCGACAGCTTGGCCTGGCGATGAAGAGGAGAAAGGAATGGATGTCATCAGAGTGGATGGACAGACAAGGAAGAATGCCGGCGTAGGGTTAAATGATCTATTGCTTATAAGAAGGATTGAATCAAAAACTGCAAAAACTATAATTCTGAAACCTCTCGTC
>JBKPMK010000368.1:0-2035 GCA_046732115.1 Thermoproteota archaeon | reverse complement strand
ATCTAATATGCTTAAGAGGTTGACTATATGTAGAAGCATTTTCCGAATTTGATTTTAACCAAAGTGTTGCATTTAGAGATTTTCCATCACTAACATAACCTACTGCCAGTATATTTGCATAGCCAGACTTTAAATGAGTACTATCATTACCGTGAGTTTGAATCCATATGGGTCTTTTATCAGTAATTAAAACTTCATCAAAAGCAGGCGATGCAGCAAAAGCGTTACGAAAAATCGAATTGGAGATTAATAACAATGACAATAATGAGATAAAAATAATAACAAACGAAGCATATGCTAAAGATGAGTATTTTTGTATCTGTAAACCCGTATTGTGTAGCCCCTTATATACCTCATATCATACCAGATATAGATAAGGTTTTGTCGTACTTTTGTTTAAGAGGCCAACATCTTAACTAATTATTGAGCAGGTTATAGATATGAAAAATAAGACAAGTTTAGGAGAACAAGGAACTACATCTCCTCTTGGTGGTCTTGATGGAATAGAATCCGATGCAAGCAATACGTGTTACTATGTTACTGATAATCCTGCAGCTGATGATGTACTTCAAAGTAAGAATGTAGCCGTTGAAGCTATCGATGAACATATAAAGTTAAATAAAGAACTAGAAAAGCATGGATTATCTACTTGTGACATTCACAAGCTTGTGACTGTTCTAATAAATGCTAAAAGATATGGATTTGAAGGGAAAGAAATTGCTGATAAGTTGTATGACTTTAAATTTTTAGAGTGGAAAGAAAAGGAATTCAAAGATAAGCGTAAGAAACTCTCAAAGAGGATATCAAAGTATAAAGACATAGTACCGCTGACTGAAGATATTTCAGCTTTGGGTATTGGCATAAACGAATTATTAGCACTTGAGATTGGGATTAAGGAGGCAGCAAAATACTATAACTTACCTTATATTAGTGCTACTATGTGCTACTATTTTTGATTTAATTCATTTTCTAAATCAGAGTCAAGATTTTCATTATACCATGGCATCGTCTCTATCTTTTGGCTTTTGTATAATGTCTTCCAGTCTGGAAAGTCTTTAGACAACTAGCAAGACTTTGGACCTATAATATGTATTATAACCTTTATTGTAAAGTTAAAGCTCCGAATTTCTTAAAGATAATCATTTTTACGTACGTAATAATAGACACATTAATTAGAAACATTTGTTATCAAATGTTAATTCTAATAGAAAATATATTGTCAGATGTTTATTAAAATAGTAGATAACATTATATCTATCAGTAAAGTAATCAGGAACAGGATATGTTAGAAAATATAGCATACGTGGGTCTTGGATTTGTAGCTGTTTTACTTGGGCTTGAAGCAGCGTGGCATTTTACAGCCTGCAAAATCAATGACAAGTCAATAAAGCCTTGTTTGTACAAGCAAATTGGCATACTGAAATAGAAAGGCAAGGGTACATGGCTACTATGATACATCGCGGCAGTATAATCACAAAGTTAGTCGAAGAGTGTTATAATGAATCAGATATAGATAATAAGACTCAGATTCTGCTCAAAATAAATTCATTGCTTCCTATAATGTGTCGTATCAGTCTACCCTCATTGATTACTGATGATTATATAGATACAGCACTGTTTCAGATAGAGAAAAGTATGCATTGGTTATAAAGAATAATATGTTTTTGGGTCAGAATAATGAAACGATCTATCTTATGTGGATCTTTGGATAGGGAAGGATGGTGATCAGAGATTTATGGTAGCTGTAATGGAACAGAAAAATCCACCTAAGGAAGAACATCATCGTTTCCTTCCTCTAACGGATGACAACATTTACAACTGCGAGTTGTGTGGAGTTCGAATAGCATTGTTGCATATAGTGAATGACCAAGAACAATTCAAGGTTTGTGGTACATGTCTTAAAGAATACATTGACCAAGAAGTACAAAAGAAGTAGCATTTACCAACAGTAATCCTGAGGGTAGGATCAAAACTGCATCTGAAAAAATCCGAATCCGATATGTCAATTTAGATTCAAGCTAGAACATAACAACAA